>VAWU01000017.1:63675-199600 GCA_005888325.1 Actinomycetota bacterium | reverse complement strand
TCGGGCGGGCACTGGTCGGGCGGGCACTGGTCCGGCGACAGCTGGTCCTGAGCTCAGCGCCGCGGCGGATCCCGTACGTCGACGCCCTCCCGCAGGTCGATCGCGTCTGGGTCCCATCCCGCGGCGCGGGGATCCCCGGCGTCGGCCAGGGCTTCGCGCACTGCGCCGACCAGTGCGAGGTGCTCGACTGCTGCCACCGGCGGTAGGTCGACGCCGCCCACGCCGCGAGCAGCGGCTGCGTCGCGCATCGCCTCGACAGCCGCGTCGACGTCGCCCGACACGAGCGCCGCTTCGGCACGCGCCTCGAGGGCCTGCGCCTCTCCTCGGCGATCCTTCGCCTGCTGGAACACGGCCCGTCCCTCGTCCGCCAGCCGCAGCGATCCGGGACCGTCGCCCCGACGGGCGCGGACCCGGGCGAGAAGGGTGAGCACGGGACCGGCGTCGCGCGTGTGGCCCTGGGTGCGATACGGCTCGAGCGCCTCTTCCATCTGCGCTTCCGCCCGATCGATTTCACCGCGCGCCAAGGCGATCCGCGCCGAGGAGTGGAGGGCGGAGACGAGATCGCCCGCGAACCCCAGCTCACGAAATCCGCGCAACGCTTCGGCGGCGAGACGGTCGGCCCGGTCGAGGTCGCCGGCGAGGAAGCAGGCGTCGGCCAGTGCCCGCTGGGCCTCGGGGATGCCGCGTGGTTGGCCCAGTCGCTCGTAGCGCTCGAGGCTCTCCTCGGCGAGGCGCATCGCCCGGTCGTGGTCGCCCTGGTCGAACGCCAGATTGGCGAGGCTGCGAATGACGTGGGCCGCCCCCCAGGGCTCGCGGGCATCGTTGAAGTCCGCCAGGCTCTGCTCGTAGAGCTGTTGCGCGAGGGCGAGCGCGCCGCGTGCTCGGGCCAGACCGGCCAGCATCGATGCCGCGCCGGCGGACGTGGCGACGTCGCCGATGGCCACCGACAGGTCGAGGCAGCGCTGCGCCATCTCCTGGGCTCGATCGAGATCGCCGCGGTCCCAGGCGAGCAGCGTCAGCACCCGCCTCGACCAGACCTCGCCCCACCGATCGCCCACCTCTTCGAAGAGCCGTACCGCTTCGGTGCACAGCTCTTCGGCACCCTCGGCCCCGTCCTCCTGCATGCGCGACACCTCGCCCCGGGTGCACAGCAGCATGGCCTTCGACCGCCGGTCGCCGACGCGATCGCTCAATCCGATGCCCTCGTCGCATGCGACCACGACGGCGTCGAAGTCATCTTCCAGGAAAGCGAGGTAGGCGCTCCCGACGATTGCCCGTACCCGCCACTCGGGGGCCGCTCCCTCGAGGGCCAGCACCCTCCTCAACCACGCACGACCTTCCCGGGCGAAGTACGCGTGGTGCCAGAACGGCCACAGGGCACCGGACAGACGGGCCGCGCCGTCGACGTCGCCCGACTCGACCAGCCAGGCCAGGGCGGCCCGGTACTCGTCGTGCTCGGCCTCGAGCCGCGCGAGCGTGCGCTGAAAGGAAGGGCCTTGCAGGTTCGGGACCGCTCCCTCTGCCGCGGTCGTGAAGTAACGGCCGTGACGCGTCGCAGTCGCGGCGTGCTCGCCCAGAGCTTCCAACTTCTCCAGACCGAAGCTGCGCAGCGTCTCGAGCATCCGGTAGCGCGGCGCGCCGTCGGCGCCCGTCAGATGTGACACGAGCGACTTGGTCACCAACGAGGAGATCAGCTCGACGACGTCGGTGGGCTGCACCCCGCCGTCCGCGCACACCTCTTCGGCCGCCTCCAACGAGAACGGCGCAGCGAACAGCGCCGCACGATCGAACGTCGCCCGCTCCTTCTCGTCGAGCAGGTCGTAGCTCCATTCAATCGCGGCGCGCAGCGTGCGCTGGCGGGGCTGGACGTCGCGCCGGCCACTCACGAGGAGGCGGAGGCGGTCGTCGAGGCGCGTCGCCACCTGCGCCAGCGACAGCGTCCGCAGCCGTGCCGCGGCCAGCTCGATGGCAAGCGGGATGCCGTCGAGTGACGCGCAGATCGCGGCGATGTCGGCGATGTCGTCCGCGGTCGGTTCGAAGCCGGGTGACGCGGTGGTGGCGCGCTCGACGAAGAGCTTGGCGGCATCGAAGCGCAGCAGGATGTCGACCGTCGCGGGAACGCCCGCCGGTGCCGGGAGGGTCGGCACCGTCCACGCCACCTCGCCACCGATGTCGAGCGACTCGCGACTCGTGGCGAGGATGCGGAGGTTCGGGCACGCCCTGAGGAGGGTGGCGCAGAGATCGGCCGCCGCGGACAACACGTGCTCGCAGTTGTCGATTACGAGCAGGCAGTCGCGCTCGCCCACGGCCTCGATGATCATCGTCTCAACCGGCCGCTCCGGCTCCTCGCGGAGCCTGAGGGCGGATGCGACGGCC
Organism: Actinomycetota bacterium; assembly: GCA_005888325.1. NCBI lineage: Bacteria > Bacillati > Actinomycetota > Actinomycetota bacterium. Next base: position 197,224 of record VAWU01000017.1, on the reverse strand, counting down.
TGGGCCACGAGGGTGGGGTCGGCCAGGCTCGCCAGCTCGACCAGCCACACGCCGTCGACCGCTTCCCCGGCGCGGATCGCCGTCTCGAGCGCGAGGCGGGTCTTGCCGCTGCCGCCCGCACCGGTCAGCGTCACCATCCGCGCGTGGGCCAGCAGGTCCTCCACCTGGGCCACCTCGCGCTCGCGTCCGACGAAGCTCGTGAGGGGCGCGGGGAGGGACGCGGCCACCGGCGCGCCCGTGAGTGGCCGCGCCTCGGCGTCGAGGGACGTGTCCTGGATGAGGATCGACTGCTCCAGCTGCTGGAGGGCAGCGCTGGGCTCGAGCCCGAGCTCCTCCCCGAGGTGGTCGGCGGCCCGTCGGTAGGCGCGCAACGCCTCTCCCTGGCGTCCCGAGCGGTAGAGGGCGAGCATCAGCTGGCCCCAGAGCGCCTCCCGCAGCGGGTGCTCTGACACCAGCGCCTCGAGCTCGGCGACCACGTCGGCCGCCCGCCCGAGCACGAGGTCGGCCTCGACGCGCAGCTCGGTCGCCCGCAGACGGAGCTCCTCGAGACGCGACGCCTCGACCGACGCGAACGGCTCGTAGGCGAAGTCGGCAAGGGCCGGGCCGCGCCAGAGCGCGAGAGCATCCCGCAGCAGCGCGACTGCCTCTGCGGGATCGTCGGCGCGGCGCACCTCGGCCCGCTTCACCAGGTCCTCGAACCGACGAGCGTCGATCGCCGAGGGGTCGACGATCAGGACGTAGCCCGGACGGCGGGTCTCGATGGTGGCGGTCGTTCCCGTCAGCGCCTTGCGCAGATGCGAGACGTAGACCTGCAGCGTCGTGACCGCGCCGCCGGGCGGCGCGCCCCCCCACACCTGGTCGACCAGCTGGTCGGTGGGAACCAGCTCGTTGGCGCTCAGGGCGAGCCGGGCGAGCACGGCGCGCTGGCGGGCGCCACCCAGGGGCAGCGACCGGCCGCCGGCCACGACCTCGAAGGCGCCAAGCAGGCGCAGCTCAAGCCCTTCCACCGCCTCCCCTTCGCGCACGAGCGTACTCATCCAAGCCGAATCCAGGGGCCGTCCAAGGGGCCCGGCGCACGATGACGCCAACAAACAACAGAACCCCAGCACGCACCATCCCAACAGAAGGAGGGCGAACCATGAGCAAGATCAACCGCGGCTTCAGCCACGGCAGCACGGCCAACTACGGCTTCTCACACGGCTGACACGCCTCAGAGCTGCGCCATGGCCGCCCCGAAGCGGCAACGGCAAGCCAGGAGCCCCCGACCTGCGGGTCGGGGGCTCCTGTGTCAACGGCACGTTGAAGCCGGGTCGCGCACCCGACCGGCGCGCTGACCGACCCATCACTCGTGGCGCAGGGCCTCTCGCACCTCGGCCGCGGTGTCGCGAGGTGACGCCGGTGGCGCCTCGACCGCGACGTGGCGAATCGTGCCCGTGAAGGCGAACGGCGGGTGGTACTCGTCACACACGGGAAAGCCGCGGTCGCGGCCGACGAGCAGGCCCGTCCCTCCGATCTGCCATCGGAACGGCAGGTCCTGCCCGAGGAGCCCACCACCGACCGTCCGCCCGTCGACCACCAGGGCCACCGGACCGCCACCCGCGGGCGTGCGCACGTACTCGAGGCCGACGGTGTGCTCGCCGGCAGCCATCGGCCCCTCCGCCGCGACTCGAGAGAGCTCACCGAAGAGGTTGAACACCGCAACCGGAGCACCGGCGAGCAGATAGAAGGCAAAGCCGTTGTTCCAGTCGCCCAGGGCGACGACGATGCCCTCGGCCCTCTCCCCCACCTCGATGTCGGCCAGCAGCCGGAAGCCCGCGCCCAGCGGCGGCAACGTGTCCTCCGCGACGGCGCCCCCACCGGGGCGGTAGACCGCGCGCCGACGGAGCCCCCACGGTGACGGCACCATCGCGACCGCGCGGCCGATGAACGTGTCGTCGATCGGCAGCACCTGGTTGCGTCCCGCCTCGGCCCACCAGAGCTGCTCGAGCCGGCGCACACGCTCGGGGTGCTCGGCCGACAGGTCGCGGGCCTCGGAGAAGTCGTGGTCGAGGTCGAACAGCTCCCAGCGATCGGTCTCGAAGTCGAGGCTCCCCTCGAGCAGCTCCCGCTCGACCGTGAGCTGGCGCCCGACGTGGTCGGTGGTGGCCTTCCATCCGTCGTGGTAGATGGCGCGACTGCCGAGCATCTCGAAGTACTGCGTGCGCCGCGGATCGGGCGCGTCCGCATCGGCGAAGGTCGGGAGCAGGCTGACCCCGTCGACCGGTTGCTGACGCGTGCCGTCGACGATCTCGGGTTGCTCGATGCCCACGGCGTCCAGCACGGTCGGCGTGATGTCGACCGCATGGCAGAACTGCCCGCGCACCTCACCGGGAGTCTCCAACCGGCGCGGCCAGTGCACCACGAGCGGCGTGCGCACGCCGCCCAACCACGTGTACCGCTTCCACAGCCGGAACGGCGCGTTGCCGGCCCAGGCCCAGCCCCAGGCGTAGTGGTTGTACGCGTGGAAGCCGCCGAGGTCGTCGAGGTGCGCCAACGTGTCCGCGATGTCGTCCGTCCGGTCGTGCGTGAACCGGTGCTCGTTGAGCGATCCCAGGGGACCGCCCTCTGCGCTCGTACCGTTGTCGGAGCACAGGATCAGGAGCGTGTCGTCGAGGGTGCCGGTCTGCGCGAGGAAGTCGACGACGCGACCGATCTGCGCGTCGGTGTGGCTGAGGAACCCGGCGAACACCTCCATCATCCGCGCGAAGAGCCGGCGCCGGTCGTTCGAGAGCCCGTCCCACGCGTCCACCCAGCTCGGGCGGGCGGTGAGCGTCGTGCCGTCGGGCACGACACCGATCTCGCGCTGACGGGCGAACGCGTCGTCGCGCCACGCCTCCCAGCCCCGGTCGAAGCGGCCGCGGTAGCGCTCGATCCACTCGGGCGCCACGTGATGGGGCGCGTGCATGGCTCCCGTCGCGAGGTAGAGGAAGAACGGCTTGCCCGGCGTGGCCTGTTGCTGGTCGTGCACGAAGCGGATCGCACGGTCGGCCAGATCCTCGGTGAGGTGGTAGCCGTCCTGCGGCGAACGCGGCGGCTCCACGAATCCGTTGTCCGCCACGAGCTCCGGTGTCCACTGGTTGGTGTCGCCGCCGAGGAAGCCGTAGAAACGCTCGAAGCCGAGGCCCAGCGGCCAGCGGTCGAAGGGCCCCGACGCGCTGAGCTCCCAGCGCGGCGCCAGGTGCCATTTGCCGACCGCGAACGTGCTGTAGCCCGTGTCGCGCAGGATGCGCGGCAACGTCGCGGCCGAGCGGGGGATGGTGCCGTTGTAGCCCGGGAACCCGATCGGGATGTCGGCGAGGAAGCCCATGCCGACGGCGTGGTGATTGCGCCCCGTGAGCAGGCAGGCGCGTGTGGGCGAGCAGAGCGACGTGACGTGGAAGCGGTTGTAGCGGAGACCGCCGGCGGCCAGCGCGTCGATGTGCGGGGTCGCGATGTCGGAACCGAAGCAGCCGAGCTGGGCGAACCCGAGGTCGTCGAGGACGATCACCACCACGTTGGGCGCTCCGGCGGGGGGCACGGGCAGCGGTGCGAAGCTCGCGGTCGACTCGGAGATCGTCCTCCCGATCCTTGCGCTCACGGGACTCCCCTCACGCCCGTCGGGGCTCGAGCGCGCCGATGTACCCACCCAGCCGTTCGGCGGCTTCGATCGCCGTCTCGGGCCCCTCGACGTCGACGCCGTCCCAGACCTCGGACAGACGCCGCCAAGGCACTCGCGGTCCGGCGCCGATGAACGCGCCGGCAACGGCGTCGTCGCCCAGCACCTCCCGCCATTGCGGCTCCTGCTCGAGAAGGCGGGCGAGCACGGCTTCGTTGACGAGGCGATCACGGTGCTCGGCGTGGAACCCGATCTCCAGGCGCTTCGACGAGAGGAGCTGGACCTCGTAGTGCTCCCGCCCGTCGCCCGCGTACCAGACCTTGAGGTTGCGGCTCGACACCCGCGAGGAGAACCGGCGCCATCGCGGGGACAGGAACCCGACGAGCGCGTCGGCCACCTCGTCGAAGAAGACCCGGCTCACGGGGGTGGCTGCTCGCTGGGGAGCACGAGCACCGCGAACAGCTCGCCGACAAGATCGTCGGGAACGCCCTGCTCGTCGGCCAACTTCGCGAAGGCGATACCGTTGGCGAGCGCCTCCAACGCGACGGCCATCCGCTCGGGCGGCAACGACATCGGGATCTCCATGGCCGCGGCGTTCTCCTTCAGCATGGCGACCACGGCCTCGCGCTGGGCGCGCTGGCGTGCGGCGAACTCGACCTGGAACTCGGGATTGCGCGCCGCGTAGACGAGGAACTCGAACGACAGGAGGTACCAGGCACGCTCGCGCTGGAACAGGTCCATGAAGCGCTGTCCGGCTTCCATCACCTGCTCCCCCGCGGTGCGTGTGACGTCGATCTCGCCGCGGATGTCGAGCATCTGCCGGGTCACGTGCTCGTCGAGCACGGAGAGGAAGAGGTCCTCCTTCCCTGCGAAGTTCGAGTAGACGGCTCCCTTCGAGAACCCCGCTACCTCGGCGACCTCGTCGAGCGACGTCGCCGCGAAGCCACGGTGCGCGAAGACCTCGGCCGCGGCATCGAGCAGGCGCCGGCGAGTGAGGGCCTTCTTCTCGTCACGCGTCGGCTTGGTCGTGCGCGTCCTGGCCGTACTCATCTTGCGCGTGCGCGTCTCGGGCGTGCGCGTCGGCCGGGCCACGTTCCCCAGTCTGGACCACGGTCATGCCGCGGCGGCGAGACCCGAATCGGGCCGGGGCCCGTGCTCTTCACGCGCCCGCTCGAGCCATGCTTCGAAGCGCAGGCGCTCCCCGAGCCAGGCGAGGGCGGCCGCCTCGGCTGCCCGCTCCTTCTCTGATACCGCTCGGTATGTCATACGTGTCAGTATGCGATACCGACCGGTATTCGTCAAGTGACCTCGGGCACGCCGGGGCGACGGTTCGTTCGGTCGCCGGGTGAGGAGCCTCGCCTAGTGTCAGGACGTGCCCGAGGCCCTCGACGACGCCGTCACGGCCCGCAAGATGTGGCGCACGCTCGAGCCGCTGCACGGGATGGTGTACTTCGCGCCCGAGGCGCCCGAGGAGTACGCGAGGCTCGGTTTCGAGGAACACCGCGCCGGCTACTTCGCGACCCGCGCCGCGCCGATGGGCGCGGTCGGGGCCGAGGTCGTGATCGCCACCTTCTTCAACTTCCATCCCGATCTCGTGCGGCGCCACATCCCGAAGGCCTGGGCCGCTTCGCCGCCCGAGCGCATCGTCGACGCGCGTTTCCGGCTCGCCGGCGCGGCCCTCGAGCGACTGCTCGGTGCCGCGGTCGACAGCGCCGAGATGGCCGAGGCCGCAGCCCTCGCGCGCGCCGCCGCGCTCGCCTGCCGGCCCGAGGGACGCCCGCTCTACGCAGGTCACGCGTCGCTGTCCTGGCCCGCGGAGCCACACCTCGTCCTCTGGCACGCGGTCACCCTGCTCCGCGAGCACCGGGGTGACGGCCACGTCGCCGTGCTCACGTCCGAGAACGTCAGCGGCTGTGAGGCGCTCGTGATGCACGCCGCTACCGGTGACGTGCCGGCCGCGGTGCTTCGCACCAGCCGGGCCTGGCCGGACGACGAGTGGCGCGCCGCGACGGAAGGGCTGCGCGCCCGCGGTTGGCTCGATGCCGAAGGCACGCTGACCACCGCGGGTCGGGCCCATCGCACGAGTGTGGAGCAACGCACCGACGCGCTCGCGCGGGGCCCGTGGCGACACATCGGAACCGAGGCGTGCGACCGCCTGCGCGCCATCGCCCGCCCGTGGAGCCGTGCCGTCGTCGAGGCCGGCACGTTCGCGACGTCGATCTGGGAAGGTTGAGCATGGCCGAGATGAAGCTGCCGGAGGCGATCGGGGGATGGTGCGACACGCGGTTCTCGGCAGTGGCCGAGCTCCTGGCCGCCCAGCTGGCCTCGGGCGCCCACCACGGCGCGGCGATCGCCGTGCGCCACCGCGGCGATCCCGTTGTCGACATCTGGGGGGGCGCGGGCTGGTCGGAAAGCACGATCGCGGTGTCGTTCTCGACGACCAAGGGCCCGGCGTCCACCGCACTGCACATGGCGATGGAGCGTGCCGGCATCGACTACGACGCGCCCGTCGCCTCGGTCTGGCCCGAGTTCGGCAAGAAGGCGGTGACGATCCGCCACGTGCTCTGCCACGAGGCGGGGGTTCCCCAGATCCGCGGCGAGGTACCAGATGTGTCGGTGATGGCCGACTGGGACGCGATGGTGGCGATGATGGAGAGGCTCGAGCCCCTCTGGGAGCCGGGCAGCGCGAACGGGTATCACGCGGTGAACTTCGGCTGGATGGTGGGCGAGCTCGTCCGGCGCATCGACGGTCGTGACCTCTCACCCTTCCTCGCGGACGAGATCGCCGGCCCCCTCGACCTCGACGGCTTCTACATCGGCACGCCGGAATCGGAGCACCACCGGGCCGCCCCCCTCACTGCCCCGGAGATCGACGAAGCCACGTTCTCGGCGTTCGTGCCGCCCGACTCGATCGCCTGGCGCGCGCTGTCGCCCGACGGTGACATCGTCGAGTTCGTCAACAGCCCTCTGGGCCTCTCGACCTGCGGTCCCGCGTTTTCGGGCGCGTTCACCGCCCGCTCCCTCGCCGCGTTCTACGCGACGCTCGAGCGTGGGGGCGAGCGTGACGGCGTGCGCTTGTTGTCGGCGGAGACGCTCGCCCGGGCCACCACCGTGCAGAACACCCGACCCGATCTGGTGCTGGTCCTGCCGATGAACTGGCGCCTCGGGTTCATGGGCGGAGGTGGGATGCTCGCGATCGCGGGACCGAACGATGAGGCGTTCGGCCACGCCGGCTACGGCGGTTCCGTGGCCCTCGCCGACCCGAAGGCCGAGCTGGCGATCGCCGTCACCCTCGACCGCCTCGAGCTCAACCTCCTCGGCGGCGACCGCGTGTCCACCGTCGTGAACGCGGCGATCGCGGCCGCCTCGACGTGACCGGCCGTCCTCGTCTCGAGATCGGCATCGACTGTCCCGACCCCGACGCGCTGGCGCCGTTCTGGGAGTTCGCCCTCGGCTACCGGCGCGAGGAGGACGACGGCGACGGGTTCATCGACCTCGCGCCGCCTGACGGCGACGGGCCGGTCGTGTTCCTGCAGCGCGTGCCCGAGCCCAAGGCGACGAAGAACCGGCTGCACCTCGATCTCTACGTCGCCGAGCCCGAGCCGTTCATGGAGCAGTTGGAGGAGTTGGGGGCGACCCGGCTCGGCGAGCCCGTCATCGAGGGCGACGAATGGGCGTTCCAGGTGATGTCCGACCCGGTCGGCAACGAATTCTGCGTCTGCCGCGATACGTGACGGCCAGGACGCGGTGCGTTCTTGGAGCGCTCAACAACCGTGACGGTGGTTGAGCGCACCCAGAAGCCGAAGGCATGGTGACCGGCTCAGAGCTGGTGGGTGGGGCACGACCAGGTCGTGCGGCCGCCGATCGTGCGCCGGACGAGGGGCGTGCCGTCCTTCGGGCACACGCCGCCGGGCCTGCGCTCGGGCATGAGCGCGCCGGTGTGCGACCCGCCCGCGAGGAGATGCGCCAGCGTCGCGACGAGGTGACGGTGGAGGCGCCGCACGTCGCGCGCCTCGAGCGAACCGGCGGGGCGGGCCGGGTCGAGCCCAGCCCGCCACAGGAGCTCGTCGGCGATGAGGTTGCCGACACCTGCCAGACGGGCCTGGTCCATCAGCCGCGCCTTCAGCGGCGCGGTGCTCGTGCCGAGGACGGCACGCAAGCCGGCAGGCGTCAGCCCCACCGCGTCGGGTCCGAGGCGGGACTCGTCGGCGTCGAGCTCGACCCGGCCCAGACGGCGCGGGTCGCGCATGCGCAGGTCGCCGCCGTCCTCGAAGCGCACGGCGAAGCGGTCCCATCGCTCGAGCACGGGCGCTCGAGCGGAAGCCTCGACGGCCTCGCTGTCGCCGAGCAGCCGGTCGATGCCGGCGATCCCGTCGACGACGAGCCGCCCGCTCATCCCGAACCCGAGCTTGAGCACGGGGCCGTCGTCGGAGCTGTCGAGGTAGAGGGTCTTGCCGCGGCGACGGGCTGCGGTGAAGCGCCGACCGGTCAGGGCCGCCGCGGCCGCGCGCGCGGTGAGACCCCGCTTGAGGTACCACGCGTCGGGCGCGACGACCTCGTCGATGGTGCGATCGAGCGCACGCTCGGCCAGCCGTCGGTAGGTCTCGACCTCGGGCAGCTCGGGCATGGGGGAATCGACCCTACCCAGGCTCCGTCCCTAATCTGTCGCCGATGGCTGTGACAGAGACGCCGGGCGCACAGGCAGGCGGGACACAAAAGCGCGAGCGATGGACCGCGCACTGGGCCCACCTCTACGACGAAGTGGTGACGTCCGGCCTCTGCACGGGCTGCGCGGGCTGCGTGGTGGCGTGTCCCCACGACGTCCTCGGCTACAACGACGAAGGAGGCGTGTACCGGCCCTTCCATCTCGAGGAGGAGGGGGGGCCCGGTGGCTGCGGCCACGGCGACCGAGGTTGCACGTCGTGCACGCGGGCGTGCCCCCGCTTCCGCGAGTGGGAGACCGAGATCGACACCCACATGTTCGGCCGCGAGCGCCGGCCCGACGAGGTCGACGGCGTCGCCAAGGACATCATCCTCGCCCGGGCCGCCGACCCCGAGCTGCACGAACGGGGTCAGGACGGCGGCCTGGTGTCGGCCATCCTGCTCTGGGCGCTCGACCACGGCTACATCGACGCCGCGCTCGTGTCGTACCTCGAGGGCGACGGCACGTCGTGGAAGGCGGTCCCCGGCGTGGCGCGCACGCGCGACGACATCATCGCCTCGGCCGGCAGCCGCTACACCTACTCGGCCAACACCATGGCCTACGCCGACGCAGTGGCGGGCGGCGCCGAGAAGCTCGCGCTCGTGGGCATGAGCTGCCAGTCGTCGGTGCCGCCGGTGATGACCGTCCGCAAGGCGGGCAAGCCCGCACGTCGCTTCGTACTCAACATCGGGTTGCTGTGCTCGAAGACGTTCGACGACGCCATCTTCGAGGAGCTCTTCGAAGCCAAGTACGGCCTCAAGAAGCAGGACATGGTGAAGATGAACATCAAGGGCGTCTTCCAGATCTGGATGCGCAACGGCGACTATCACGAGGTCCCGTTGAAGGAGTGCCACGCGTGGACACGCGAGGGGTGCAAGACCTGTCCCGACTTCGCGGCCGAGCACGCCGACATCTCCACCGGCGGCATCGGCGCGTACAACGACTGGACGCTGACGATCGTTCGCACCGACATCGGCCGCGAGATCCTGATCAAGATGCTCGAGGACGGCACGATCGAGGGCCGGCCGGGCGACGACGACCCCGGCGCCATCGCGCTGCTGCGCAAGCTCTCGCGCGTGAGCCGCAAGCGCTGGCCCGAGACCGCGGTCGCAGCCCCGCGCCTCATGCCGCCTCCTGCGCCCAAGCCACCGGCGCCCGAGCCCGCCACGGCATAGGCCTGAGGCGGGCCGATGGACCCCGGCCCCTTGCGCGACGCGCTCACGCTCGGGGTCGGGCTCCTGACCGGCGTGCTGTCCGCCGCGTTCGGGGTAGGCGGCGCCGTGCTCTCGACGCCCGGCATTCGCCTGCTCGGCGCGTCCGCGTTCGTCGCGGTCGGGACCACGCTGCCTTCGATCCTCCCCAGCGCGATCTCCGGAACAGTCCGTTACGCGCGCGACGACCTGATCGACTGGCACGTCGTGCAATGGACGGCACCGGTTGGTGTCGTGAGCGCGGTGCTCGGCTCGCTGGCTTCCCACGCGGTGCCCGGCAACGGACACTGGCTGATGGTGATGACCGCGTTCTTCCTCGGCCTCACCGCGTGGCGGGTGCGCCCGCGCGCCGCCGTCGAGCCGACTGCGTCCGGGCAGACTGACGATGGCCGGACCCGCGCCGGCGCACGAGACCGCGCCGACGGCGACGCGGCCGCGGCCGACGCCGTCGGACCACAGCTCGCGCCGGGCATCACGTACGGCGCCGCGTCACCGTTCGCCTGCGCAGCCGTGGGCGGCGCGGCCGGAGGCTTGTCGGGGCTGCTCGGCGTCGGCGGCGGCATCGTGATGGTGCCCGGCTTCACCGAGGTGCTCGGCATGCCCATCAAGCGAGCGATCGCCACGTCACTGGCGTGCGTCGGCGTGTTCGCCGTCCCCGGCACGATCACGCACGCCGCGCTCGGCGACATCGATTGGCGCTTCGCGCTCCTTCTCGCCGTCGCCGTCGTGCCGGGCGCGCGGCTGGGCGCGGTGATCGCGATCCGCGCGGATGACCGCCGCCTGCAGTCGGCGGTGGCCCTCTTCCTGGGCGCGCTCGCGATCGGCTACGGCACCGCGGAGATCATCGCCGCGGTGCGCTGAGGGCGCCCGCGCGCGCGAAGACGGCGTCGAACATCGGCTCCGTGAGCGTGCCCGTGAAGGTGTTCTGTTGGCTCGGGTGGTACGAGCAGATGATCGTGCGGCCATCGTCCAGCGCGACCTCGACGCCATGGCCGAAGCGTGGACGGGGTCGCACCCCGAGCAGGCGAGCCACCACGTCGTACGCGAACTGGCCCAGCACGACGATCACGCGCAGATCGGCGAGCAGCGCGAGCTCGCGCGCGAGGAACGGCACGCAGTTGTCGCGCTCGGCAGGTGTGGGCCGGTTGGCGGGAGGGGCGCAGCGTACGGCCGCCGCGACGTACGCCCCTTGGAGCCGGAGGCCGTCGTCGCGACGCTCGCTCGTGGGTTGGTTCGCGTAGCCGGCCCGGTGGAGCGCGCGGAACACCCACTCGCCCGACCGGTCGCCGGTGAAGACGCGGCCGGTGCGGTTGCCGCCGTGGGCCGCCGGAGCCAGTCCCACCAGGAGCAGCTCCGCGAAGGGATCGCCGAAGCCCGGAACGGGACGACCCCAGTAGTCGTCGTCGCGGTACGCGGCCCGCTTGTCGCGTGCCACCTCCTCGCGCCACGCCACGAGACGTGGGCACGCGCCACACGCGACGACCTCGTCGGTGACACGCGCGAGCGAGTCGGCTTCCACGGAGGCTCAGGGTAGGTTGAGTGGGCTCATGCCTCGAACCACGCGCAAGCCGCCGCCACCGACGCTCCTCCTGCTCGTCCGCCACGGGCAGACGCCGACCACCGGCGACCGGCTGCCGGGACGGGCGCGCGGGCTCCACCTGTCCGACGAGGGGCGGGCTCAGGCGCAGGCCGTCGGTGATCGCATCGCCGCGCTGCCGAAGGTCCATGCGGTCTACACCTCACCGCTCGAGCGAACCCGCGAGACCGCGGGCTTCATCGCCAAGCGACGTGATCTCCGCGTCACGACGGAGCGCGGGTTGCTCGAGTGCGACTTCGGCGACTGGACCGGCGGCGAGCTGAAGACCTTGCGCAAGGCACCCGAGTGGCGCACCGTGCAGCGGTACCCGAGCGGCTTCCGCTTCCCGAACGGCGAGTCGTTCCTCGAGATGCAGACGCGGGTCGTGTCGACCCTCGAGCGCCTGCGGCGTGCACATCCGGGCGGCACCGTCGTCGCGGTGTCGCACGCAGATCCCATCAAGGCTGCGACAGCGGCCGCGGTCGGCACCCACCTCGACCTGTTCCAGCGCATCGTGATCTCGCCGTGCTCGGTGACCGCCATCGCGTACGGCGACGGTGGACCCGTGGTGCTGACGGTCAACGCGCTCGACGACCTCAAGGCGCTCACGCCGTCATGAGCCGAGGGTCCCGCGAATGAGCACGTCGTTCGAGCTCGACGACGTCGATCACCTCACGACCGGAACGATCGGCCCGCCCGGTCAACGGGTCTTCTACCTGCAGGCGGCCAAGGGCGACCAGCTCGTGTCGCTGCGCCTGGAGAAGACGCTCGTCGCCGCGCTCGTGCGCTACCTCGGCGCGCTGCTCGCCGACCTGCCGCCCGCCGGTCCGCTTCCCACCGACCTCGGGCTGCGCGAGCCGGTCGTCGCCGAATGGGTCGTCGGCGGGCTCGGCGCGTCGTACGACGAGCAGGCGGACCGCGTCGTCCTGCTCGCCGAAGAGCTCGTCGGCGAGGAGCAGGTCGGCGAGGAGCTCCTCGGGGAGGACGAGCGCGAAGGCGCCGTCGCCCGCTTCCGCGCGACGCGCGAGCAGGTCGCGGCGTTCGCCATGCACGGCGCGGGAGTGGTCGAGGCGGGCCGGCCGCCCTGTCCCCTGTGTGGGCAGCCGCTCGACGCGGAAGGACACGTGTGCGCCCGCCTGAACGGGCACCGGCCCCAGACCACGTGAGGCTCCTGCGGCAAGGCGACGTCGAGGTCAAAGGCCGCCTGCCGTGGAGCTCGAACGGCACCTTCCTCGTCGAGCTCTGCCTCGATGGGCACAAGGGCCTCGCCGTCTACAAGCCCGTGCGCGGTGAGCGCGGCCTCTGGGACTTCCCGCCCGGTCTCCACGTCCGAGAGACCGCGGCCTACGCGCTGTCGGAGGCCCTGGGCTGGCGGCTCGTGCCCGAGACGGTGATCCGCGAGGGCCCTCTCGGCGAAGGGTCGTTCCAGCGGTTCGTGCCGGCCCACTTCGAGCAGCACTACTTCACGCTCCACGAAGCCGGCGGACACCATGACGCGCTCAAGGCGATCTGCGCCTTCGACCTGCTCGCCAACAACGCCGATCGCAAGAGTGGCCACTGCCTGCTCGGTGAGGACGGCCACATCTGGGGCATCGACCACGGCCTCTGCTTCCACGAGGAGCCCAAGCTACGCACGGTCATCTGGGAGTTCGCCGGCGAGCCCGTGCCCGAGGACCTGATGAACTCGGTCGCCCGGTTCTCGGTCGCCCCGCCGGTGGCGGCCTTCGCCGGGCTGCTCGATGACGACGAGCTCGAGGCGCTCATCGCGCGCGCGTCCGCCCTCGTGCGGCGACCGGTCTTCCCGCAGAACCGGTCGGGCTACGCCTACCCGTGGCCCGTGGTTTGACGGGCGACCGCGTGAACGCCGAGCTCGTCGAGCTGGGCGACCTCGACGAGCTCACCCGCCACATCGGCCGCCTCTGCTCGGCGCGCGACTGGGATGCGCTGGTCGACCTGCGCGACCGGTGCCACCGCGCGCTCGAGCGCGGCAAGCAGCTCTGGCCCGCCGCCGCGCACGCCGAGTACAGGCTGGCGCTCGAGGCGCCGGCGCAGTGGGCGGGCGCGGTGCTCGTGCCCGGCGCGGGCCGCTTCGCTCCCGGTCCGCTGACGGAGGTGGCGGCGTCGACCCACACCTGGGCCGAGCTCGCCCCGTGCGTCCCGCGCGGACCCCTCGCGGCCCTGACCGCCCACGAGCGCGTGCTGCGCGGCGAGGACCTCGTCGGCGACGACCGCATCGACACCCAGGTGCTCGAGCTGCCGCTCGTGCTCCAAGCGTGGGAGCCCGCATACCCGCTCGCGACCTACGAGGCCGAGCGAGCCGAGTTCCCCGACGTTCCCGCGGGCGAGCTCGAGGCGGTGGAGGCGACGACGGGCGCGGAGCGGATCGACGATCCCGAGGCGTGCCGCGCCCTCGTCGAGCTCGTGACCGCGTGGACGACCGAGTCGGAGGGGCGGGCCGAGGCCGTCGCGGTCGCCGGCGACGCGCTCGGCGCGCTCGGCGCGCTCCAGGAGCAAAGTGCGCTCCGCGACCGCGTCCGCCTCGGCGTCGTCCCTGCCGGCCACGCGCTCGCGCTGATGGCGTGGGCGGCGGCGAGCGGTGGAGGACACGGGCGCCGGCGGGGCATGGCGCCGGGGCGGTTCTCCGCGTGGTGGGCCGTCGTCGCGCTCGCGGGCCGGCTCGACGAGTGGCCGCTTCCGGTCGACGCGGTCGGCGAGGCGGCCGCCGACCTGCGTTGGTACCGCTGGGACACCGGTGCCCCCGACACCGGCTGGGCCCTCCGCCTCGCGGTCGAGGACCGCGACGAGGGTCTGGCGTGGGCCCTCGGCGCGACCGACACCGCGCTCGACGTCAGCCGCGAGCCTTGAGCGCCTCGATCAACTTCGGCACCACCTTGTGCACATCGCCCACCACGCCGAGGTCGGCGATGGAGAAGATCGGCGCGTCCTTGTCCTTGTTGATGGCGATGATGTTCTTCGCGCCCTTCATGCCGACCATGTGTTGCGTGGCACCAGAGATGCCGCACGCGATGTAGACCGTCGGCTTCACGGTCTTGCCCGTCTGCCCTACCTGGTACGCGTAGGGAACCCAACCTGCGTCGACGATCGCCCGCGACGCGCCCGGCGCGCCCTTGAGCAGCTTGGCGAGCTCCTCGATCATCGCGAACTTCTCCGCGTCGCCGAGGCCCCGTCCCCCCGAGACCACCACCGCGGCCTCGTCGAGCTTGGGCCCGCTGCGCTCCTCGACATGACGGTCGAGCACCCGGGCCGCGCCCGACGCGCCCGTGTCGGGCACGTCGACGGTGACGACCTCGGCGGTGGCGCCACCGCCCTCCTCGGGGGCGAAGGACTTGGGCCGGAAGATGGCGAGGAAAGGCGGCTCGCTCTTGAACGCGGTCGTCACGAGCGTGTTGCCACCGAAGATGGCGGTGCCCACGGTGACGTCGTCGCCGTCGACGGCGATGTCGAGGCCGTTGGTGAGCACGGGCCGGTCGATCTTGACCGACAGCCGCCCGGCGACGTCGCGGCCGTCGTAGGTCATGGCGAAGAGGACCACATCGGGCCGGTTGCCCGCCTCGATCTGCGCGGCCATCGCCGCGGCCACAGGCGCGCCCAGGAGCGCGTCGCCGAGGCCGCCGGTCGAGTACACCTTGGTGGCGCCATACTTGCCGAGCTCGGGTGCGATCGCGTCGGCGTCGTCGCCAGCGTAGAACGCCTCGACCGAGCCGCCGAGCTGACGGGCCTTGGTGAGCAACTCGAGGGTGCCCGAGAGCGGCTTGCCGTCGAACGCCTCGGCGAAGACCCACGTGGTGTTCACTGCCATGTTCCTCGAGTCCTCTCTGACCTAGATGACCTTCAGCTGCTCGAGGAAGCTGACGACGCGCTCGTGGGCGTCGCCCTCGTCCTCGATGATCTCGCCCGCCTGACGTTCCTCGGCCGCGCTGACGTCGGTGATGGTCTGGCGCGCGCCGCTCCATCCCACCTGGTCCGCGCTCAGTCCGAGGTCGTCGACCTTGAGCTCCTCGACCGGCTTGTTCTTGGCGGCCATGATCCCCTTGAACGACGGGTAGCGCGGCTCGACCACGCCGGCGGTCACGGTGACGAGCGCGGGCAGGGGACATTCGACCTGGTCGTAGCCCGCCTCGGTCTGGCGGTCGACCTTCACCTTGTCGCCGGTGACCTCGATGTGCTTGGCGAACGTGACCGACGGCCACCCGAGCAGCTCGGCGACCTGCGCGGGAGTGGTGCCCGTGTACCCGTCGGTCGACTCGGTGGCCGCGAGCACGAGATCCGGATTGGCGCGTTGGATCGCGGCCGCAAGGACCTTGGCGGTCGACAGCGCGTCGGAGCCCTTGAGAGCATCGTCGCTCACGAGGATGGCCTTTGCCGCTCCCATCGCGAGCGCGGTGCGGAGGCCCGAGACCTCGCTGTTCGGCGCCATCGAGACGAGTGTGACCTCTCCGCCACCGGCCGCTTCGGCCAGGCGCAGCCCCATCTCGACGCCGTAGGCGTCGGAGTCGTCGAGTATGAGCTTGCCCTGTCGCACGAGCGTGTGATCGGACGGGTCGAGCTGTCCCGGCGAAGCCGGGTCGGGTATCTGCTTGACGCAGACGACGACGTTCATGGCGCGCATTGTTGACGACGATCGGCCCGTCTGGCCAAATCGACACGCGGCGAGCCGGTGTAGCGTCGGCTCCCGACGGCGGCATACCCGGACGGCGGCCTACAGGGTGGCATGCGTGTACGACTACACCGAGGTGCGACTGGCGGTACCCGCGACCCCGGAGTTCCTCCGGCTGGCGCGGCTCACCGTCGCGGGCGTCGCGAGCCGCATGGGCTTCACCTATGACGAGGTCGAGGACCTGCGCATCGCCATCGACGAGCTGTGCTTCGCGCTCGTCGGCACCGCGGGTCGCGACGGGAACATCGAGCTGCGGTACTCGCTCGACGCCGAGGACCTCGTGGTCGAGGGGCTGGGCACTTTCACCGACGCGCTCCCCTCCGTCGCGATCCTCTCCCCCCTCTCGCGTCAGATCCTCTCGGCCGTCGTCGACGAGCACGATGTCGCGATCGGCGAGCAGGGGCCGACGTTCCGGCTCCGCAAACGACGCGCGAACTGATCCGTCATGGCCTTCGACGAGCGCGAACGCGAGGAGCTCCGTGGCAAGTTCGAGCGGCTGGCGGAGAGTCGCGACCCGGCGCTCCGCAACGAGCTCGTCACCGCGCACCTGGGTCTCGCCGAGTACCTGGCGCGGCGGTTCGACAATCGCGGTGAGCACGTCGACGATCTTGTACAGGTGGCGTCGGTCGGTCTGGTGAAGGCCGTCGACCGCTTCGATCCCAGCCGCGGGCTCGAGTTCGCCACGTACGCGACGCCGACCATCGTCGGCGAGCTCAAGCGGCACTTCCGCGACAAGGGCTGGGCCGTGCGCGTGCCGCGGCGCATCCAGGAGCTGCACCTCCGCCTCGGACCCGCGGTCGCCGCGCTCGGCCAGGAGCTGGGCCACTCGCCGACGATCGCGGAGATCGCGCGCCACACGGGTGCGTCCGAGGAAGACGTGCTCGAGGCGATCGAGGCCGGCAACGCCTACCGCACCACCTCGCTCGACGCGCCGGTGAGGGGAGACGACCCCGGACAGTCTCTCGGTGATCGACTGGGAGGCGACGACGAGCGGCTCGCGGACACCGAGGACTGGATGACCCTCTCCCCGCTCGTCGCCGAGCTGCCCCCGCGCGAGCGCGCCATCCTGCACCTGAGGTTCTTCCAGGGAAAGACGCAGTCGGAGATCGCGGAACGCATGGGCATCAGCCAGATGCACGTGTCCCGCCTGCTCGCCCGGAGCTTGACCCAGCTGCGTGAGGCCGCGGGCGCGGACGAGGCCGAGTGAAGCTGCTGCTGCTGCTCAACCCGTCCGCGTCGTCGGTGACGGCCCGGGCCCGCGTCGTGATCCGCAAGGCGCTGTCGGCCGACCACGAGGTCACGGTGGCCGAGACGAGCAGACGTGGCCACGCCCTGCGACTGGCCCAGGACGCCGCGGCCGGTGACATCGACACCGTGGTGGTGCTCGGCGGCGACGGCACGCTGAACGAGGCAGCCAACGGCCTGGCGGGCACGGACACCGCTCTGGGCGTGGTGCCGGGAGGCTCGACCAACGTGTTCGCGCGCACGATCGGCATGGCCGACGACCCCATCGAGGCCGCGGGCCAGCTGCTCGGTGCGCTCGAGCGCGACTCGTGCCGGCGCATCGGCCTCGGCTCGGTGAACGGCCGCTACTTCCTCTTCCACGTCGGCATGGGCTTCGACGCCGCGGTGGTGGCACAGGTGGAGCGCCGGGCCGCGCTGAAGCGCTACGCGGGCCATCCGCTGTTCGTCTACGCGGGCTTCAGCACCTGGCTCCGCCATTACGACCGTGGGCGGCCGCGCCTGGCGGTGCACACCCCCGACGGCGCGCTCGTCGACGACGGCTACCTCTGCCTGTGCTTCAACTCGAACCCCTACACGTACCTGGGCAGCCGTCCACTGAACGTCGCACCCGACGCCGACCTCGAGCGGGGGCTCGTGGCGGTCACCTTCCGCACCCTCGATGCGGTTCGGTTGCTCGCGCTCCTCGCGTCTGCGCTGGGGACGGGCAGCTGGCTCCGGCGCCACCGCAAGATCGACTACCGAACCGACCTCGCGGCCCTCACCGTGCGCGGGCACGGCCCCTTCCCCTACCAGGTGGACGGCGACTACCTGGGCGAGACCGAGCAGCTCGAGCTTCGCCACGAGCCCGACGCGCTGACGATCGTCCAGCCCTGACCGGCGGGCCTCGAGGCCTTGGGAAAAACCGTACAAAGTGCTTGCTGAAGTGAGCAAGCCGGGGTTAGGGTCAGAGGGTCGAAATCCCGATCGTGCGCGTCGTCCTCGGGCGTTCGTTCATGTGAACGCCTTCACGAACAACCCAAACCAGCCGAAATTCGCGTCACCGGAATTCGCGGGAGGCACCGTGGCCCTCACCTGGAGCCGTCCCTTCGAGTGGGACACCGACGACTGGCGAGACCAGGCCGCCTGCCGTGACACCGACCCCGACCTGTTCTTCCCCGTGGGCAGCACCGGCCCCGCGGTGGAGCAGATCGCGGCGGCCAAGCTCGTGTGCCGGAGGTGCGAGGTGCAGGGCGCGTGCCTCGAGTTCGCCCTCGCCACCAATCAGGAGGCCGGCGTGTGGGGCGGCACCGACGAGGACGAGCGTCGCAAGCTGCGCAAGGCCTGGCTCGCCCGCCAGCGCCGAGCGTCTTAGCTGGGCGGCGGGCCCGCCTCCGCTTCGCTTCGGCACCCGCCGCGTCCGGCGGGGACCCCCAACCCCGCCGGTCAGGAGACGACCCTCGGTAGGACCGGGATGCGCAGGTCGACGAGCGTGCCGTCGTCGGTGTGCATCGAGATGGTGCCGGCGAGCTCGGTGGTGACCAGCGCCCGCACGATCGTCAGGCCGAGGCTGGTGGCGTCGTCGACCGAGAAGCCAGGGGGCGGGCCCACGCCGTTGTCGTGGACGCGCACAACCAGCTCACCGGGCTGCTGCTCAATCGTGACGCGCACCTGCGGGTCGGCGGGCGGGGCGACCGCGTCCTCGGGAAAGGCGTGCTGCACCGCGTTCTGGAGCAGCTCCGTGAGCACGACCGCGAGCGGGGTCGCGACCTCGGCGCGCAGCTCACCGGCATCGCCGTCGACGGTGATGCGCACGGGGTGATCGGGCGACAGCAGGCCCTCTTCCACCATCCGCGCCAGCGGGCGCACGATCTCGTTGAACTCCACCTCTTCACCCGATGCGCGCGACAGCGTCTCGTGCACGAGGGCGATGGAGCGGATGCGACGCACCGACTCCTCGATGGCGGTGATGGCCTCGGGGCTCTCCATCCGACGGCCCTGAAGGCGCAGCAGGGCAGAGATCGTCTGCAGGTTGTTCTTGACCCGATGGTGCACCTCGCGGATGGTCGCGTCCTTGGAGATGAGGAGGCGGTCGCGTCGGCGCAGCTCCGACACGTCGCGCAACAGCACGACCGCGCCCGACAGCTTCGGGTGCTCGATGAGCGGGATGGCGCGCAGGATGAGCGTCACGGGCCCTCGCTCCATCTCCTCGGTGATGGGGAGGCCGATCGCAAAGGCCACGCGCACCGGCGATTCGTCGAGGCCCAGCTCGCTGAGACGGGCGCCCTCGAGGTTGGAGTGGATGCCGATCCGGTGGAGGGCAGACACCGCGTTGGGCGACGCGTACTCGACCCGTGCGAACTCGTCGAGCAGGAGGACGCCGTCGCCGACGCGAGGCGCGTCCTCGGTCTCGATGTCCTCGGCGCCGAACGGGAACTCTCCGGTGGCGATCATGCGGGCGAAGCGGTCGAAGATCTCGATGTAGACCCGCTCGAGCTCGCCGGGGCGGCGACCCACCGACGGCACCGACTCGCGCGTCATCACGCCGACCAACGCGTCCTTCCAGCGCACCGGGATGCACTGGATGCGCGACCGCTCGCGTTGGGGGTCGAGCTTGTTCTCGCCGTCGACGATCTGGCCGAGCCGCCAGGCCCGGGCGACGAGCGGGCGCTCCACGTCGTCGACGACCCGGCCGACCTGGTCCTCGCGGTAGAGCGTCTGGCTGGTCGTCGGGCGCATCTGACCCAGGATCACGAACTCCGACTCGCCGCCGGCCACGGGCACGAACAGCAGCAGGTCCGAGAAGCAGAAGTCGGCCAGCAGGCCCCAGGCCGCGATCAGCCGCTGGAGGTGGGCCAGCGCGGTGCCCTCGACCTTCGTGTACGAACGGGCGATCTCGGCGAGTGACGCCATCTACAGCGCGACGGCGTGGCGCCGGCGGTCGCGATAGCCCGCCAGCCACTCGTACCCCGCATCGGCGAGCATGACGCGCAGTTCGACGGCGCGCGCGGCCACGTCGGGCAGGTCGTGCGCGTCCGACGCGGTGGTGATCGGCACGTCACGCTTGTGGAAGCGCGCGAGCAGCGCGGGCGCGGGGTACGCCTCGGCCGCGGGTTTGCGCCAACCCGCGGATGACACCTCCGCCGCCATGCCACTCGACGCCGCCGCTTCCGCCATGCGCTCGTACCACTCGTCGGGCACGGCCGGACGGCGACCGCTGACCTTGGGGAGGTCGGGATGGGCGAGCACGTCGCAGACGCCGGAGCCCGCCAGCTCCTCGAGCGCGTCGGTGTAGCCGTCCCATGTGCTCTCGATGCTCCGGTTG
Source organism: Actinomycetota bacterium (assembly GCA_005888325.1). Taxonomy (NCBI): domain Bacteria; kingdom Bacillati; phylum Actinomycetota; species Actinomycetota bacterium. The sequence continues at coordinate 176,877 of VAWU01000017.1, read as the reverse complement.
TCCCACTCGGCCAGCACGACCGGGTCTTCGAGGATGTCGAAGCCCCACGCCCCGATCCAGTGCACGGAGCCGAGCAGCACGTCGAACGGGTAGCCCGCGAGCAGGCGGGCGACCTCGTCCATACGACCCGCGTAGTGGTCGACCTCGAGACCGAGCAGCACGGGGAGGCCGGCCGCCTTGGCCTCGAGCACCGCCTCGACGTAGTCGTCGAGGTCGGCCGAGACGTGGTCGTCCCAGTAGCCCTTCATCTGGGCGCGGAGAGCGAGGTCGGGCTCGTCGTCCCACCAGCCGCGCAGCGCGGCGTCGGCCTGACGGAAGCGGTACAGGTGCTCGGTCAGCGCGATCTCGGTGACCCCCGCCTGCGCGGCGCGCTCGCAGTACGCGGCGAGCTGCTCGAGCGTGGGTTGCGACGCCCGAGTGCCGTGAGGCCAGAGGTGCAGGTGGTAGTCGAGCACTGTGTCGAATGGTACGGCGTGGCGGCGGGACAGCTTGCCGGTGGCACGGCCACCGGCCTACTTCCAGATGGACTCGCCCAGCCGGAGCAGGCCGCCGAGGTCGTAGATGTCGGTCTCGAAGTAGGGCACGGTGGCCACCACGTCGGGCACAGACGCCAGCTCCGCCCGCTGCTCGGTCTCGCGCTTGGCCACGACACCGAAGTTGCGGTAGCTCTCGCCGATCTCCGTGAGGACGCGCGCCACGAGCGCGCGGTCGCCCAGATCGGAGCTCGGTTCGCGGGAGCCCAGCTGCTCGGCCAGCACCGGCCCCTCGGCGCAGAAGCGCTCGGCCACGCGCGCCGCGTCCGCGTCGAGGAGGTATGCGGGCAGCACCTTGTTGAGCACGAGCGCACCCAGGTGGTAGCCCTTGCCCGCGAGGGCGGAGATGAAGAACTCGGCTTCGTGCAGCGGCGCCGCCTCGAGCGTGGTCACCACCAGAAACGTCGTGCGCCGGTCGTGGAGGAGACGGGTGACGGCCTCGGCCCGTTCGACGAAGCCCTTGTACATCGTCTGGAAGAGCAGGAAGAACTCGGCGATGTCCTCGAGGAACTGCGACCCCAGGATCCGGTCGGCCATCTGGTAGAAGGGACGGGTCGCGAAGTTCATGACACGCGAGCGGGCGGGCACGGTGAGCCAGCGGAGCAGCCGGCTGCTGAAGAAGTCGGCCATGCGCTCCGGCGCCTCGAGGAAGTCGATGGCGTTGCGGGTGGGTGGCGTGTCGACGACGATCAGGTCGTACGTGCCACCGGTGTGGATCTCGTACAGGCGCTCCATGGCGATGTACTCGTGGCTCTGCACGAAGCGTCCCGACACGTTCTGGTAGAGCGGGTTCTCGAGGATGCGGCGGGCGGTGATCTCGTCGGGTGCGTGGCGGAGCACCAGGGCGTCCCACGACTGCTTGGTGTCGAGCATCGCCGCCCACAGCTCACCGCGCGGGTCGACTTCCGCCTGCTTGAACGCCTCAGGCGACACCAGCGTCTCGACGTTGCCGAAGCCCTCGAGGCCCAGCGCGTTGGCCAGGCGGCGGGCGGGGTCGACGGTCAGCACCAGGACCTTGCCGCCGAGCGACGTGGCGGCCATCGCCGCGGCGGACGCGGCCGTGGTCGTCTTGCCGACGCCACCCGACCCGCAGCAGATGACGATCTCCTTGGCGGCCAGCAACTGCTCGAGCGTTCGCGCCCGCTCGGAGCTCTGACGCCTGGGCACTAGAAGCCCAGCTCCGCGGCGAGCGCGTCTGCCACCTGGTGCGTTGCCCGCAGCCCGTGGCTGCGAGTGAACAGATAGGGAACGTACAACAGCGGCAGGTCGGGGTCGACCGACGCGCGCAGGTGATCGAGGTGGCTCGCACGCGTGCGGCGCAGCGTGACCGCCAGGCGCGCCGCGTCGAGGATCGGTTCGACCGGGCCGCGGGCCACCTCGCCGAGGCTCGCGACCATGGCGGGCTCACGCAGGTGCTCGAAGAGCTCCTCCTCCGAGTGGCTGAACAGCTCGGGCAGCACCCGGTTGACGACGATGGCGGCCAGGTCCACGTCGGTCTCCTCGCGCACCCGCCCGGACAGCTCGATGGTCTCGTTGACCGGCATCTCCTCGGGCGTCGTGACGATCACCAGCCCGGTGGTGACGGGGTCGCTGAGGATGTCCATGAGCCAGCCCGTCTGCTGGCGCACCAGGCCCACCTTCACGAGCTCGTTGATGGCTTGCGGCGCCGCCAGCTGGCCGATGATGTGACCGGTCGGCGCGGCATCGACCACGACCAGGTCGTAATGGCGCTCGCGGACCTCCCAGCACAGCTTGCCGGTCGTGAGGATCTCCTTGACCCCGGGCGCGGCCGTGGCGACGAACTCGAACGCGCGCGCGAGCGGCCCGATGCGCGCGACCGCCGGCAGCTTGAGCTGCAGGCGCAGGTACTCCTGCAGCGATGCCTCGGTGTCCATCGACATCGCGAACAGACCGGGCTGTATCTCGCGGGGCTTGAAGCGGGTGCGCGACGTCTCGTAGAAGTCGGCCAGGTTGCCCTTGGCATCGACCTCGCAGACGAGCGTGCGCTTGCCTCGCTGCGTCGCCAGCAACGCCAGCCCCGCGGCGATGGTGCTCTTGCCGACGCCGCCCTTCCCCGTGACGAACACGAGCCGGCGGTCGAGCAGGGATTTGCTCACAGGGCGGCGAAGCCCACCCGCCGCTCGCCGGCGACCGCGCCGATGTCCACGTAGGCCAGCTTGTCGGCGGGCACGCCGACCCTGCGGCCGCGACGGTCGGTCAGCCACAGCATGCCGCTCCCCTGCGCGACCGACGCCTCGACCGCTCGCACCAACTCGTCGCGATCGGTCTCGTCGGTCACCTCCACCTCGATCTCCTTCGCCGTGTAGATCACGCCGATCCGAACTTCCACGTCTGCTCCTCCCGATCGGTCCAAGCGTCTGTGCCGGCTGAACGTCGTGCCGGCTGAACGTCGTAGTGCCTCACGTCCGGCGACGACGAGGTGTCCCCGTTCTAGCCCACCGCGCGCCGTTTGCTAGGTTGCGGCGTTGTGCGACCAGCCCTGATGGTGCTGGCGGACGACCCTGCATACGGCGTCCCCGGCCTCACCGACGATCCCGCCGTTGCCCTCCGGCTCCTCTCGGCCACGCTCGACACGGTGCGTCAGGTGGCCGGCGTCGGCCGGGTCCTGCTCGTGCACCCGCCCGACGCGGAGTCGAGCCTCACGCCCCGCGCCCTGGGCTTCCGGCTCTGGCCTCAACTCGGAGCGTCGCCCGGCGAGCGCTACGCGCGGGCGTTCCAGCAGGGGATCGACCTGGGCTACGAGGGCAGCGTCGTCATCGGGCTCAACGTGCCCGACCTCGGCGCGGCGCGCATCACCGAGGCGGTGGGCCTGCTCGAGGAGCATCAGGGCGTCGTCATCGGTGACGGCGACGGCGGCATCGGGCTGCTCGCGCTCCAGGAGCCCCAGCCGACACTGTTCACCGGCGAGACCGTGCCCGCGTACAGCGAGCTCTGCACGCGGGCCTCACAACAACTCGTGCGCCTGGTCGAGCTACCTCCACATCACGCGCTCACGCGCGACACGTTGGGCGCGTTCGCACCGTCGTCCGCCTGAGCGCGGCGGCACTGGTTGAGCTAGCCGCCGAACGTGCCGGCGCCCGCGTGCACGCGCGCGGCCGACGCCGTCTGCTGCGCGGAGATCGGCGGACACTGGGCGGCAAGGCTCACCGGGACGCACACCGGGTCGCCGCAGCAGCTGTCCACGCTGCAGACGCTTCCCGACGGGCAGACGAGGTTCTCGCAGGGCGGGAGCGACTCGCACGCCGTGCTGCCCGGAATGCACAGACCACCGCCCCCCACGACGCTCCCGCACACACAATCGATGTTGGTCGAGCACGGCGTGAACGACGCGCACGTCGCGCCCGCGCACTGCTGCGGGTTGGGCGTACCGACATTGGCGGCGCTCGCCGGCATGTGCACGGTGGTGAGCACCGGCGCCGCCCAGGCCACGCCCGCCGCGACACCGAGCCGCTTGAGCACCTCGCGTCGCGCCACACCTTCGGCATGCATGCCGGTCCCCTCGCCTCGCGTGCCCCTCCAGCATACGAGTGGCGTCATTCCCGTGGCGAGCTCACCGGCCGGCGTGGCCGGCTCTCCTCACCGGCCGGCGTGGCCGGCCGCGAGCCGCGCGAGTGCAGGAACCTGGTTCGCGCCGACTGCGAGCGCCGACGCGATCAGCCCGTGCTCGTCGACGAGATAGGCGCAGGGGGTGCCCAGACCGCGGAAGAGGTCGACCGCGTCGTCGCCCTGCAGCAGCACGGTGCAGGACAGCGCGGCATCGCGCAGCAGCGACCGGTTGTCGTCCGCCGATCCGAAGGCCAACAGCACGAGCTCCGTGTCCTGAGCGTGCAGGTCGGCGTGGAGCGACGCCAGCTCGGTCGCGATCGAGGAGCAGAACCCGCACGACGGGCTCCAGTTGACCAGCACCAGCCGGCGCCCCCGCAGGTCCGCGAGCTCGACGTCGCGGCCGTCGAGGTCGCGACGCGAGAACCGCGGGACCTCCGACCCCTGCGGCAACCCTTCGGGCTCGTACCCGTCGCCACCCGCGCGGCCGAGAGAGAGCTGGGCGGTCACGCCGTCGAGCAGGCCGGTCCGACCGAGTGCGCGTGAGAGCTCGACGACGTCGTGGGCGACGACGTCGGGGTCGGCTCCGAACGCGTCGACGAGGTCGGCGATGAGCTCGTCGAGCGACGCCGCGCCATCGAAGCACTGCCAGACGATCGTCCCGATCGGGTTGAGCCAGTGGATGAGCAGCCGCCCGTCGTCGCCCTCGGGCGCGGCGATCACCGCTTCGCCGTCGATCTCGACGAACGCCACGTCGGCCCGCGGCCGGGGCACGAAGAAGCGGTCGATCTCGGCGGGCTGGATCACGCGAGCTCGCCGCCTCTGCCCGCGCTCGACGCGAGGGCGGCCAGCGGGTGCACGAGCTCGGTCGGGTCGCTCCACGCGATGGCCGCCGGCTCGAGCTCGCGCACGACCGCGGCGAGGCCGTCCAGCGCACGCTGCACGTCGCCGCGTCCTCCGCCTCCGTCGAGCGCACCGATCGTCAGCTGGAGCGCGTGCATCACCGCCTGCGCGCGCGACAGCCGGCCGGTCACGTCGGCGCCGACCCAGAACGCCCAGCCCACGAGGGGATACCGTCCCGGCTCCACCGGCGGGTCGGGGCGGGCGGTGCCTCCGGTGAGCGCGTCGAGCCGGTCGAGCGCCTGCCAGTCGATCTCGAGCGAGGGCTCGGGCACCACGACCTCGGCCCGCGTCGGATCGACCAGCGCCCAGGGCGTGTCGGCGAAGCGCAAGCCGTGCCCGTTCAACCGGCGCTCGATCAGCTCGGGCCATTGCCGGAGCACCGCAGGTGCGAGCACGGCGGTGTCGCCGGCCACCAACGTCACGCCGTGGACCCGAAGCAGCCCCGAACCGGGATCGACGCGATGGCTCGACAGGTGGGTGAGGAGGCCGCGCACGACGCGCCGCGCGTCGCGGGTGCGCACCACCGACGCCGAGCTGCGGTACAGGAAGTGGAAGCCGGTCGCGGCGCCGGACGCAGACGGCTCACCGAGCTGCACCGAGTAGTTCGGAGGCGCTTCGACGTCGGTGACCAGATGCGCAGCGAGCGCGGCGCGCAGCACGTCGTCGACCGCGGTCGTGGTGGACCGCACCCCCAGGTACAGGCCGTCGACATCGAACGTGCTCGTGGCCGCCCACACGAGGCGGTTCAGCTTGTCGAGTCACGAGGACGGCGGGTCCGCGAGGAACCGAGGCTCCTCCGCTTCGCTGGCGTGCCCGTCCATGTCACGTCGAGAGTACGTCGCGCAACAGCGCACACGCGACGTCGAGGTCACCCACGACGAGCCGGTGACACGTCGACCGGCGGGCGACCATGGCCAGCACCTCGACGCCTCGTCGACCGTGGTGCGACAGGTTGAACGAGTTCTGCCCCATCTCCATCACCGCTTGGGCGCGGGTCATCGGCGACAGCGCGGTGCCGGCGTCACGCTCGTAGCGAGGCGCGATGACGAACGCGGGCGCAGTCGGCGGCGCGATCGCGTCGGGGCGGATCGTCCGTGCGTCGACGTGCCACTCGGTGAGGAGATAACGACGGGTGACCTCGGGGTCGACATCGGGCGTCAGGTCGGCGAGCACCTCCCACGACCCGGCGCCGACGGTGAGGGACTTCGGAAACGGGTGCACGCGCAGGGTCTCGGGATCGATGGCGGCCGCCTCGTCGCTGAGATAGCGGGCGCCGGCGCGCACGAGGCCCGCGACGAGTGTCGTCTTTCCCGACTCCATCGGAGCGGGGAACAGGACGGCTCGCCCATCCCATTCCACCGCGCCCGCATGGACGAGGACGTACCCGTCACCGGACTCGACTGCCCGACGGTTGACGTGCCACAACAAGGTGGCGACGACGAACGATCCCGAAGGTGTCAGGGCGAGCCGCTCGCGACCGAAGTAGAGCGCGTAGCGGTTCTTGGTCACATCCCCCCGGTCGAGGACCGAGTACGCGCGCGAGGTGTCGAGACCGTCGCCCGCCTGTCCGTCGAGGGACAAAGGGTCGAGCACGGCTCCGAGGTACTCGCCGAGGGCGGGGTCACAGGTACGCACCACGAAGTCGTGGGCGATCGCCCGGAAAGGACCCGACGCGTGCGCCCACGGGAGCGCGTCGAGGCGCGCGGTCGAGAGAACGGGTGGCGTGCGGATCACGGACGTCATGGTTGGCCCGTTCGTGCCGGGCCCGAGCGCTCGCGTCGGAGGATGGCGGCGACTCCGTGCCGCCACCGGTCGACGCGACCACGGTGCCTCGGGTCGAGGTAGTCGCGCGCGGGGAACGCGAGCGCGCGCAGGTACGCGGCCTTGCCGCGCACGCCGGGCACCGCGCGCAACGCCGCGGCGGACCGGGCCGAGTAACCACCGTGGGGGTCGGTGTAGGCCGCGAGCGCCCGGCGTTCGTGGTGATCGGGCCGGTAGGTCACCGCCCACGCCGCGAGGGGACTGCCGGCGACGTCGAGGCCGAAGGCCTGCCACGCGAGATGGACAGCGCGGGCCAACACCGCGTCGGCCTGCCACGAGGCGGCAAGCGCTCGCACCAGGTGCAGGTCGAGGCGCCCACCGAGGACGACCTGGGCCACGTCGCGCAGGGCGAGGAGACGGGGCGGATTGTCGCCGAGCGAGGCGTGAAAGCACGTGTGGAGGAAACGCTCCTCACGGCCGAGCGAAGACAGCGCCACGCCGCCGACGCAGAACGTCGAGGCACGCGCCCAGAGGTCGTCCAGCTTGATAGTGAGCCCGAACGGTCCCATGACGAACGTGCGGTGCAGGTCGATCTCGGTGCCCATGTCGGTGACGAAGCTCGTGCCCTTGCTGAACCGCCGGTCGAAGCCCGGGCGCGGCTGTGGGAACCGGCGTCGATGGCCGGCGCGGCCGAGGGCCGCCACCGCGTCGTCGAACTGCTCCGAGCGCACGAGGAGGTCGACGTCACCGAACGACCGCAGCTCCGGCGCGGGGTAGTCGAGGTGGGCCACGCTCGAGCCCTTGAGCGCACGAACCGCGATCCCCTCCCCGGTGAGGAGGTCCGCGGTGTCCAGGAGGAGGCGCTCGAGGACCAGCACCGTGCTCATCGCCTCGCGGTGGGCGGTGTCCGCCTCCTTCGCCTGGTCGGGCCGGGTGGGAAGCGCGCCCTCGCGCACCGCGAGGGCGAGGAACCCGGTCACCCGCTGGCTACGGCAGTGGGCGAGCAACGCCGTCCACACGCCGTCAGGCAGCCGGGCGTCGAGCGGCCGCACGAGGGGCGGCCCCAGGACGTGGTCGTGTCCTCCGCGGCCGGCCGGGCCCGCGGCCGGGAGGCCGTAGCCGGCGACGGCTGTCACGAGCTCGTGCGCGTCAGCCGGCGACGTCATCCTCCCGTCAGCGTAGGGCGTGCTCAGCCCTCGTCGGCCCGGACGTCGGGCTCCTGCACCCAGCGGGGCCGGTTGGCGCGCGCCCACCACGCGGGCACCCAGCCGCGGATCATCCCGCGCAGGGCCACCGGGTCCGCGAGCGCCTTGCCCACATGACCTGTGATGGCGACGAACAGGCCGATCGCGGTCCAGTCGTGGACGAAGGTCGCGCCCGTGCGCCAGTCGTCGGGGAACCGGGCGAACCAGTGCATGACCGATCCGGTCGCGAGCATCACGACGGCGGCGCCGGCCACGAAGGCGGCGTTCAGCTTTTGTCCCGCGTTGAACTTGGCCGGTCGCGCGAACGGATCGCGCCCGAGCGAGCGCATCCAACGTCGGTCGTCGTCGTCCCATCGGTTGAGCCGCCGAACGTCGTCCCCGAGCGCGCGCCGCCACGGGCCGACCAACGCGATGATCAACGGGATCGGCAGCAGCAACCCGGTCCACACGTGGACCACACGCACCAGCTCTCGCCGTCCGACCAGCGCCGACAGCGAGCCGACGTAGAGAACCGCTCCGGTGAACATGAGGACGCCGAACATGGCGGCGGTCGTCCAGTGGAGCATGCGCTCCACCCGGTCGAAGCGCGCGACGCGACCCTCGTCGAGCGCGTCAGACGGCCGGGTCGTCACGGCCATTCGAACGCCCAACCCACCCGTCGACGTCGTAACCGCGCACTTCCCAGTAGCCGGGCGCGGGCGTGCCGTGCGCCACGTCGATCGCTTCCAGCCATTTGCAGGACTTGTAGCCGTACATCGGGCCGACGTAGAGCCGCGCCGGCCCACCGTGCGCCGACGAGAGCGGCTTCCCCTCGAGCTCGTACGCCACCATGACGTCGTCTCGGCGCGCCTGGGCGAGCGTGAGCGTCTCGGTGTACGCGCCGTCGAACGAGCGGAACACGACCCCGCCCGCCGTCTCCTCGTCGAGACCGGCACGATCGAGCACGTCGGAGAGGCGCACGCCCGTCCACTTCACGTCGTGCACCCGCCATCCGGTGACGCATTGGAAGTCCTTGGTGAGGCGGAGCGGGGGAAATGCCCGCAGATCGGCCATCGTGAGGGTGAGCGGCGTCCGGACCGCACCGCCGACATGGAGGCGGTACTCGGCCTCGCTCCGGTGCGGGAGCCGCCCCACCACCGAGTAGATGCGGAACCGCCCCACCGGGAACAGCGACGACAGCCCGGTGCCGTCACGCGCTGTGATCGGACCCAGGATCCGCTCCATCGCGTCCTGCACGTGCGAGCCGAACACGATCCCGGTGAGACCCGCGCCGATGACGCCCAGGGCGACACGGCGCCCGATCGGCTTCTCACCCATGACACCGAGGGTACGGCTTGCGCCCACGCACCGGGCCGCGGCTCAGCGGATCGTGAGCTCGCGGCGGTAGATGCGCTTGGGCCCGTGGCCCACGATCCATCCGGCGATGGCCCCGAACGCCTCCCCCACCTCGCTGTGCGGTTGCGCGGCGACGATCGGGTTGCCCGAGTCACCGCCCTCACGCAGCTGGATCACGAGCGGCACCTGGCCGACGAGCGGCACGCCGAGTCGCTCGGCCAGCAGTTGACCACCCCCCGACCCGAAGATCTCGTAGCGACGCCCGTCGTCGCCGGTGAACCACGACATGTTCTCGATCACGCCCTTGATCTCGAGGTTCACCTTCTCCGCCATGAGCGCGGAGCGCTGGGCGACGCGCTGCGCGGCCGGTTGCGGTGTGGTGACGACATACGTCTCCGAGCGGGGGGTGAACTGTGCCATCGACAACGCGACGTCGCCGGTGCCGGGGGGCATGTCGACCAGCAGGTAGTCGGGCTCGCCCCAATAGACGTCGGTGAGGAACTGCTCGAGCGCCTTGTGCAGCATCGGCCCCCGCCAGATGACGGGCTGGTCGTCATCGGCGAAGAAGCCCATGGAGATGCACTTCACGCCGTGGGCCACCGGTGGGACGATCAGCTTGTCGATCACGAGCGGCGGCTCGCTGATGCCGAGCATCTTTGGCACCGAGAACCCGTAGACGTCGGCATCGAGGATGGCGACGTCGTGGCCGGCGGCGGCGAGCGTGACGGCGAGGTTCACCGTCACCGACGACTTGCCTACACCCCCCTTGCCCGACGAGATCCCGAGGACGCGCGTCTTCGATGCCGGGTCGCCGATCGCGACGTCGGGCAGGTGCGACCTCAGCTCCGCGAGCTCGGGCTCGGTCATCCGCTGCCACTCGACGTCGAGGCGATCGATGCCGTCGAGCGCGGACACCGCCGCATCCATGTCGGCGAGGAGCTTGTCGACGCCTGCGCCGTCGATCGGCACCGCGACGACGCATGTGGCGGTGGCGCCGCGGACGCGCACGTCGCGCACGAAGCCCAGCTCGCCGATCCCGCGCCGGAACCACGGGTCGAGGATCGGGCGCAGGGCATCGAGCACCTGCGCCTGGCCCACGCTCGCACTCGCCCGCCGGAACGGCATCGGGGCCTCCACCTCCTCGTTCGGGACATTTCCACTACGCGGATAGGTAGAATATCGGTGTGGGCGACGCCGGCACCTCCCGTGAGCAGCTTTCGCCCGAGACGTTCTCCGCCGCGGTGACGGCGGTGACGACCGCGTTCGGCGACCCGACCCGCCGCGACATCTACCTCTTCGCCCGTGAGGAGGACGATGGCGTCACCACAGCCGAGGTCGCGGAGCGGTTCGCGCTGCACCCCAACGTGGCCCGTCACCACCTCGACAAGCTGGCCGCGGGCGGGTACCTGCAGGTCGGTGTCGACCAGGTGCACGCGGGCGCGGGCCGGCCCTCGAAGCGCTACCGGGCCAGCAACAAGCAGATGGAGCTCCAGTTCCCCGCCCGCCGCGACGACCTGCTCATCGTCCTGCTCGGAAGGGCGCTCGCGCTCGTGCCGCCCGAGCAGGCCGAGGCGATGGCCGAGGAGGTGGGCCACGACTACGGCCTCTCGCTCGCCCACGACATGGCGCCCGAGGCGAGGCACCGCTCCTTCCGGGCCGCGCTGCACGCGGTGGCCGAGGCGTTCACCGCCCACGGCTTCGCGGCCCACGCCGAAGCGCGCGGCGGGTCGCTCGCCATCATCGCCGAGCAGTGCCCGTTCGGGTCGGCCGCGCAGCAGCACCCGTTCATCTGCGCCGTCGACCGGGGGATGGTGAGGGGCATGCTGGCCGGCCTCTACGGCGACACCACCCCGGAGACCACGTCGTCCCGTCCCCAGGGCGACGACGTGTGCGTCACCACCGTGTGAGCTCCCGGCACTACCTCGATCACGCGTCGACGTCGCCCGCGCGTCCTTCCGTGGTGGAGGCGATGCTCCCCCAACTCGGGGGCGGGGCCGACCCGGGCCGGGTGCACACGGAAGGACGGATCGCCCGCGGCGTCATCGAGGAGGCGCGCGAGCAGGTCGCGACGCTGCTCGGCGCCCGCGGCCGCGAGGTCGTCTTCACGAGCAGCGGCACCGAGGCCGTCAACGCCGCGACATGGGGAGCGTCGGAGCGAGGTGCGCACATCGTGTGCCCTGAAGTCGAGCACTCGTCGGTGCGTGACGCGTCGGACCGCCACGACGTGACGTGGGTCGGTGTCGACGAGGCCGGTCGCGTCGACCCGGAGCAGATGATGGCCGCCGTCGAGCCCGGTCGCACCGCGCTCGTGCACCTGCAGTGGGGAAACCACGAGGTCGGCACCCTGCAACCGGTGACCGAGGTGGTCGCCGCGTGTCGCGCTTCCGGGGTCCTCGTCCACGTCGACGCGGCCCAGGCCGCCGGTCACGTCGCGATCGACTTCGACGCGCTCGGCGCCGATCTGATGTCGGTCAGCGCCCACAAGCTCGGGGGCCCGCACGGCGCGGGCGCGCTGCTCGTGCGGCGGGGCCTACGCGTCCGGCCAATGCTCGTCGGAGGTGAGCAGGAGCGCGCGAGAAGGGCGGGGATGGAGAACGTCGCAGCCATCGCCGGGTTCGGCGCCGCGGCCGTCGCGCTCGACGCGCACACGCTCGAAGCCGAGAGCCAGGTCGCCCGCGCGCAGACCGAGCGCATCCTCGACGCGGCGCTGGCCGTCGACGACGTCGTCGCGTACGGCGACACTCGTGAGCGCCTGCCCCACCTCGTGTGCGTGGGGGTCGAGGGCGTGGAGGCGGAGGCCGTGCTCCTCGGGCTCGACCAGGCCGGCGTCGCCGCCCACTCGGGGAGCGCGTGCTCGTCGGAGTCGCTCGAGCCGTCCCCCGTCCTTGCCGCGATGGGCGTCGACGCCGAGCGCTCGCTTCGACTCTCCGTCGGTTGGTCGACCACCGACGCCGACATCGCAGCCTTCACCGAAGCCTTCCCCCGCGTCGTCGCCCGCCTCCGCGCCCTGCGCCCCTGAAGTCTGCGTTCTCGGTGCGCGCAACCACCGCGACGGTGGATGAGCGCGACGAGAAGCCGGCCATGACGAGCGTCGAAGGCAAGGACGCTCGTCACCGAGCGACGAGGAGCTCGTCGATTCGCCGGTTGAGGGTCGGTTGGTCCACCACGTGGACATAGACGTCGTGCTTGCGGGACGACGGGGTCTCCCACGACAACCCGCCCTGCGCGTTGATGACCGCTGCGCCGCCCTGACCCAACTCTGAGAAGACACCCTTCGGATCGCCGAGCGCGTACAGCAACGCGGGTGCGTCCCAGTTGCCGTCCCCCGGTGGTGCACAGCCAAACAGTGCCTCGTACACGACACGCATCGGATGGTCGATCGGCGCTGCCGTGCACAGCGTTCCTCCGACCTTGGTGTTGATCCCACCGAAACCGTCGACCCAGGCAATCGGCGTGGGCCATCCCTCTCCGCCGACCACCGCGCTCGCGGCCGCGAGATCGATTTTCTGGTTCGTGAGCGCCGGAGCACCACCGGGGAACAGTCCATCCATGATCACGAGCCGCGTCACCTTCTTCTCGACCAGTGCCCGCCCGTCGAGCGGGCTCGCCGCATCGGCCTTCGAATCGAGCAGGCCGGCGAGGTTCGTGTATCCGCCGAGCGACACGATGGTCACGCGGTGATCGGGCGCGCTCGTCAGCAGACGCCGGTAGAGGGCAACCGCGCCGGGGACGTCGTGGCTGGTCTTGACCGAGTGGGGAAGCCGGCTGACCAGCTTGTCGGTGTAGCCGTGGGAGAAGGTGTCCGCGTCGCTCCCGGCGACGGCGCCCAACGGAATGTCGCCGTGGTCATACGCGGTGTCGATGGCATCGATGGCGGCGACCGCCACCGCGTTGCGGACATCGGACACGACGCCAAGGATGCGAACCTCGCCGCGCTCTTGCAGCACGTTGGCCAGTCCGACGGCAGTGGCGTCGTCCCACCACAGAGACAGGTCGGTGTCGATGATCACGCTCGGTTCGGACGTGGCCGCCTGCGTCGGCTCGGACGTGCCGGCCCGCGCCGCGCCGGCTTGCGGGTGCGATGCGCTCGACCGGCAGGCGGGGATGAAGGCGGTGGCCACGATGAGGGTGGCGATCATGGTGGCCGTGCCCCGCACCGACCCACGCCGTCGCGGCGACCGGTACCGACCCGCCGTCCACTCGCTCATGGCTCACAGGCTGCCAGGTTCACGCGGGCCGAGCGGCGGTCACCGACCCCAGTGCCTCCTAGCGCTGCAGCACAACCATGTACGTCGCGGTGGAACGCGCCAGAACTCGACTCTGGGCGTCCTCGACCGCGCACTCGCAACTGTCCCATGGCGCGCATTCAAGCACGAGGACCGGTTCGGTCCCGTTGGATGCGAGGGGCGACTCAGCCCGGTAGTGGCGCGTGCCGGCGACGCGCGTTCGCCGCGACCTCGTCGGGGACGTCGACCCACATCCGCAGGAGCGACGCGCCATGGGTCTTGCCCAGGTTGTCGCTGCGGAGGCTGCGCGGCGCTCCGCCGCCGAGCGCGCCGTGCATCACGAACTTCAGCGCCCAGACGTTGTGGGCCTCGTAGCGGAGGACGTCACCGCGCACCAGGTCGCCGAAGTGGGCCTTGACCCGCGCGGCCGTGACCTCGGCGCGGATCGCCTCGTAGGCGGCCTCGTCGTCGGCGAACAGCGAGACGTCGCTGATGTCGCCCTTGTCGCCCGAGCGCGCACCACACAGGTCGCGGAGCTGGATCTTCGCCACGCCGAGAGTCTTACAACCGGGCGGGCGCAGCGCGCTACAGCTCGTCCACCTCGACGCGAACCTGGGCATCGACGAGCGTCCGGTCGACCAGGAAGGGCTCGACCGACAGGAGTTGCGTGGGTCGGCCCGCGCCGCCCCGGCCCATCCCGCTGATCGTCGGCGGCCCGGAAAGGCCGAGCACGCCGATCTCCCGCGCCACCCGGCCCGCCGACTCCGGGTCGTTGGTGCGCCAGGCCAGCCGGCCGACGACCTCGGGCGGCTCGCAACCCGGGTGGTCCCCGACGGTGGGCCCTCCGTAGGCGTTCACCCCGAAGTACTCCTCGTGCCACTCCTCGATCGGGACCCCGTTCGCCTCGGCGCGGGTGCGCACGAAGCGGAGCGCGGCGCGCGCCTTGGCCTCGGCGTCGGGCCACGAGTACGCCAGCCGCGCTTCGCCGGCCCAACCCGCGGGCGTGCACACCAGGCCCTTGTAGGTCTCGGGTGCGGGCGCGCCGCGCGTGCCACTCACGCGCACGCGGTCGTCGCCCAGGTCGTGCAGGGTGAGCGACGTGAAGTCGGCCACGACGTCGGGGCTGAGGTAGCGCGACGGGTCGTGCACCTCGTAGAGCAACTGCTCGCGCACGGTGTCGAACGTCACCATGCCGCCCGCGGTCGACGGCTTCGTGATGACAGCCGTTCCGTCCTCCTCGACCTCGGCGATCGGGAACGCGATGCGCGCCGGCGCCGGGTTCTCCCACCAGGCTCCCGAGTAATTGCCACCCGTCACCTGTCCGCTGCACTCGAGCAGGTGGCCGACAACGACACCCGCAGCCAGACGGTCCCAGTCGTCCCAGCGCCACCCGAGCTCGTGCACGAGCGGTGCGAGGAACAACGCCGCGTCCGCCACGCGACCCGTGATCACGATGTGGGCGCCCGCGTCGAGCGCGTCGACGATCGGTCGTGCTCCGAGGTAGGCGTTGGCGAAGAGCGCGTCGTCGGGCAGACCCAGCGCCGACGCCCGGGGTCGCACGTCGTCGCCCACGACCGTCGCCACCTTGAGGCCGCTCACCCCGAGCGCGGCCGCGGTCGCCTTCACCGCGCGACCCGCGGCGATCGGGTTGATGCCGCCGGCGTTGGTGATGAACCGCGTGCGACCGTCGAGCACGAACGGGAGCGCCGCCTGGAGGTACAACGGCAGGTCACGCGTGAAGCCGAGGCTCTCATCGCGCTGACGGTCCTTCTGCAGGATCGCGAGCGTGAGCTCGGCGAGCGCCTCACACACGAGGTAGTCCACCCCCGCGTCGAGCAGGTCGGCGACCGGCGCGACACCGTCGCCGTAGAAGCCCTGGCCCCCTCCCAGGCGCACTGTCACGGCGTCGACGCTGCCGGAGGGCAGGTGATCCCCGTCGGAGCCTGACCCACGTCGCAGAGGGCGAGGTTCAGCTCCTGCTCCACCCGCTGGCGGAACTCCTGTGGGGGGTTGGTCGCGAGGAAGGTGCGGTACTCGGGGATGGCCGCGGCCGCATCGTGCTTGCCGTGACGCAGCACCCAGCCGCGGAAGAAATGTGCGTCGGGGAAGCGGGGGTCGGCGGCGACGGCCCGGTCGAGCGACTGCAACGCCCGGTCGGTGAAATCGGTGGGGCTGGCCTGGAAGAGGAGCCAGCCGCGGTACGTGAGCGCCTCGACGTTGTCGGGCTCACCCTTCAGCACCTTGTCATACAGCTTGAGCGCGTCGAGGTAGTTGCGCTCGCTGAAGAGCTGTCGCGCGCGCGTGAGGTCGTCGAGCGGAGCCGTCGAGGGCACCGCGCCCGTGAGGGGTCGGCCGGCCACGCGCTCGCCCGCGGACCGGGCGACGAGCACACCGGCGAGGACGGCGACGGCCAGCACGCCGGCGCTGACCAGCGCGACGAACCGCGGGGCGCGCCGCTTCCCCGCCTCTTCGACTGTGACCATCGCGGCGACATCGTGGTTCTCGAGGGCGCGCAGCACCGCCGCGGCCCGCGCCGTGTAGTCGTCGCGCAGCCGGGCGTGATCGAGCTCGTCGATGTCGCCCGCCTCACGTTCGAGCTCGAGGTCGCGCAACGACGTGAGGAGGAAGTCACGCTCCTCCTCGAGCCGGGCCCGCTCGTCGACGTCGACGCCGTCGCGAGGCACCACCGTCACCTGTCCCCCTTACTGCTTCCACTCCCTGCTGCGGAGGGAAGGCCCGCGAGGGCGCGTTCGACGAGCGCACGGTCGTCGGCGGTCGGATCGAGCCCGACGCGGTGCCAACGCCGGAAGGCGAGCGCCAGACCTGCGACCGCGCAGACGAAGGCGGCCACCGGGAGGGCCCAGACCAGCCCGGCCACACCCGAGCCGCCCGGCTTCAAGAGGATGTCGTCGCCGTACGCGCTGACGAGGAACGCACGGATCTCCGCGTCGGACTCACCCTGCTCGACGCGCTTTGCGATGGCGACGCGGACCGCCTCCGCCGCCGGCGCGTCGGACTCCGCGGCTGAGAGCTGGCGACAGGTCGGGCACCGCACCTCGGACGCCACGCGCTTCACACGCGCCTGCGTCGTCTCCGGCCGCGAATCGCGGTGGGTCGAGATGGTGAACGCGGTGACGAGCAGCACGCCCATCACCAGCCAGGGCAACAGCTGACGCGGTCGCACGGGTCGCGACGTCACCGCTTCACCCCGGTCGACGACGCCAGGATCTGCTCGAGGCCGTCGGCGGTCGCGGGTCCGACGATCTTGGCCACCACCACACCGCCCGGGCTGATCACGAAGGACTCCGGCGGACCGCGCACACCGAACTCGAGCGCGATCTGTCCCTGTGGGTCCTCGAGCACCGGCCAGTCCCCACCGTTCTCGCGGAGGAAGTCGCGCACATTGCCGGGCTTGTCGCTGAACACCACCCCGAGCACCTGGCCGTCGCCGCCGGCTCGGTGGCGGGTGTCGAAATCGACGAGCTGCGGATGCTCCTGCCGGCACGGCACGCACCAGCTGGCGACGAAGTTCAGCACGACCCAGCGTCCCCGCAGCGAGCTGAGGGTGAGGCGGTCGCCGGCCAACGTCTTCCCGTCGATCTCGGGCGCCGGCTTCCCGAGCAACGGGCTGCCGGCGAGCTTGTCGGCTGCGGAGTCGCGAGTGGCCAGGACGCCGACGAGGAAGGCAAGCAGCACACCGACGGCGAGCGCGACCCAGAGGGCGGTGTGACGCCGCGTGCCGGTGCGCGGCGGGACGGAGATCGTCGTCACCCGACCACCGCGGGCTCGAGCAGACGTTCGTCCGGAACCGGCGCGGACGCCGGTGACGTCGGGCGACGCCTCCTACGACCCGGCCACGCGGCAAGGAACGTGCCGACTCCCATGAGGCCGCCGCCGATCCAGAGCCAGGCGATCAGGGGTTGCACGACAACTCCGATCGTCGCGGTGCGACTCCCCTGCTCGGGCGCGGCGACGAGCGTGAGGTAGACGTCTTCGAGCAAGCCGGTCTTCACCGACGGGGAGCCGATGGCCTGGGTGGCGAAGGGGAACTCGTGGAGGGCGGGGCTGAACACCTTGCCGCCGTCGATCCGGACACGAGCCTCCATGCTCGTCTTGTTGCTGTGCGTCACCTGCGTGGTGCCGAGGTAGGTGACGCGGTGGCCGGCGACCTCGGCCGACCGGCCCGGTGTCAAGCGGAACTCACCGGAGGCGCGGTACGCGTGGCTGGCCGCGAAGGCCACCGCGATCAGCACGACACCGAGGTGCACGACCATCCCGCCGTTGGCCCGGCCGATGAGCCCGCGCCAGGCCCCGCTCCCCTGGGCGCGGGAGCGGCGAGCCGAGAGCACCAGCTGGCGAAGGGCGGCCGTCGCCGCGAACGCGCCGAGCGTGAACGCGAGCAGCGCGGCCGGGCCGCGGTAGCCCAAGGCGACGACGACCACCGCGGTGATCGTGGCCGCCCACGCGGGCCACAACAGTCGCTGGCGCAGCACCTCACCGGAGGCCTTGCGCCACGGCAGGGCGGGAGCGACCGCCATGAGGAACAGGAGCAGGAACCCCACCGGCATCGTCATCCGGTCGAAGTAGGGACCGCCGACGGACAGGCGGTCGCCGTTCAACGCCTCCGCCACGAGCGGGAACACGGTGCCCATGAGCACCACGAACGCGAAGGCGGCGAACAACACGTTGTTGGCGAGGAACGCGCCCTCCCGCGAGACGGGCGAGTCGATGGAGCCGGGCGAGCGCAGGCGGTCGCCACGCCATCCGATGAGCCCGACGCCGACGGCGACCGTGAGGCCGAAGAAGCCGAGGATCATCGGACCGATGGCCGACTCGGTGAACGCGTGCACCGAGTCGAGCACGCCCGAGCGGGTGAGGAACGTGCCCAGGATCGTGAGCGAGAAGGTGGCCAGGAGGAGCGAGAGGTTCCACACACGCAACATGCCGCGGCGCTCCTGCACCATCACCGAGTGGACGTACGCGGTCGCGGTGAGCCAGGGAAGGAACGAGGCGTTCTCGACCGGGTCCCACGCCCAGTAGCCACCCCAACCCAGCACCTCGTACGACCACCACGCGCCGAGCACGATGCCGACCGTGAGGAAGCCCCACGCGAAGAGCGTCCACCTCCGGGTCTCGATCAGCCAGCCCTCGCCCAGACGACCGGTGACGAGCGCGGCGACGGCGAAGGCGAACGGGATCGTGAACCCGACGTAGCCGAGGTAGAGCATCGGTGGATGGAAGGCAACCAGCGGATGGTTCTGCAACAGCGGGTTGGGCCCCGGGCCGTCGGTGGGGATCGTCCCGCTCACCAACCTGAACGGGTTGGCGGGCCCGACCATCAGCAGGAAGAAGAACGCGGCCACGACGAAGACCGTCAACGTGGCCCACGCGACCAGCGGATCGGTGACCCGGTCGCGGAAATGTCGCACCAGCAACACGAGGTAACCGGCGAGCACGAGCGCCCACAGCAGGATCGATCCCTCGAGCGCGGACCACATGGTGGTGATCGTGAAGAGGAGCGGTGTCTCGCGGCTCCCGTGCTCGGCCACGTACTTGAGCGAGAAGTCGTGGCGGATCAGCGCGACCTCCATCGCCACGGTCGCGAGGAGCGCACCCGTCGCGACGACCCACGCGTAGCGCTGCCCCGAGTGCAGGAGGCGCGCGTCGTGCCTGCGCAGCCCCAAGCCGAGCGTCACGACGCCCAGCACCGCGCCCACCAGCCCGAGGCTGACGGCCGCCGTCCCGAGGACGGCGCTCACGGCGCGGGGACCGTCGTGGTGACGCGCTCCGGGTTCTTGGCCACGTATGACTCGGAGTGCTTCACCAGGATGCGGTCGCTGTCGAAGGTCTGGCTGCCGGCCGCGAATCGGCCCTCGAGCACGACGGGAATCCCCGGCTTGAACAGACCCGGCTGGTTCCCGCGGTGCACCACGTCGACGATCGTCCCCTTGCTCTCGATGCGGAAGTCGAGCCCGTCGTCGCGCTCGCGGACACTTCCCTGCACGACCGTGCCCTCGATGCGGAAACGATGGGTGCCGAGCTCGTTTCGCTTCGCCACCGCCTCGTCGGCGGTCCGGAAGTAGAGCGTCGCGTTGTCGAGGCCCCGGAACACGAGGAAGCCGAGGGCCGCCACGATGATCGCTCCCACGACCCAGAGGCGGCGAGCGTTGCCCGAGCGGGGCCGTACCCGAGGCGCGGCAGGTACCGGCGCCGACCCGTCGACCCCTACCGCCACCGCCGCTCCTCGGGGGGCAGGGCGCGACTGAGAGCGCGTCCCCTCGCGATGACGCGCCACGCGTACGCGCCGAGCGCGACGAAGGTGATGCCGTACCCCGCCGCGACGTAGCCCGCGTACGTCACCGTGGGCCGGCCACGAGCGCGGCGGCGCCCTCCGCCCGCCGTTCGGCGAGGGCGGTCTCGAGCACACGGTCCTCGAGGCGCTCCTCGAGCCAGGCCACGCGGAAGCGGTGGATGAGCAGCCACGCGTACACGAGGGTGAAGGCGATGACCCCGACGAACAGCGTCCACGCCATCGAGCCGTGGATGGCGGGGTCGAGGAGGCGGCGCTCGTCGAGGATCGACGCGGGCTGGTGCAGGGTGCGCCACCACTCGACCGACAGATGCACGATCGGCACCCCGACGAACGCGGCGAGGGCGGCGATGGCACATCGCTTCGAGCGCACGTCGGTGTCGTCGGGAACGCGACGCAGCGCGAGGTAGCCGAGGTAGAGCACGAAGAGCACGGCCGTC
Organism: Actinomycetota bacterium; assembly: GCA_005888325.1. Classification (NCBI taxonomy): domain Bacteria; kingdom Bacillati; phylum Actinomycetota; species Actinomycetota bacterium. The sequence goes on along the minus strand of VAWU01000017.1, from coordinate 156,600 downwards.
GTGGTGAGCCGCGCGTCCCAGGTCCACCACACGCCCCACGTCGTGCGACCCCAGATCGAGCCGATGACGAGCGTCAGACCGAGGAAGAGGACGCCGATCTCGGCGGAAGCACCCGCGGCCAGGTCCCAGAAGCGGGAGCGGGTGCGGGGCCAGAGGTAGAGCGCGCTGCACAACGTCGTCACGCCGAAGGACAGGTAGAGCGCGAGCCACGCCGTCGGCACATGGATGTAGAGCAGCCGGACCGCATCCTTCTGGTTGACGTCTGCCGGGCTCACGACGAGCGCGAGCACCGCGGTGAGCGCCAAACCACCGAGCGCGAACGCGCCGAGGATGCGGGTGGCAGGCGTCGACGTGGTCAACTTTCCTCCAGGAGGGGTCCGAAGGCGACGATGCCGAAGCGAGGAGCTGTGCCCACGGCCAGCCATTGGCGGGCTCGCCCGCGAGCGCGTATTCAGTGGCGCGGGTGGCGCCGAGAACGAGCGGTGCGAGGACCGGGAGCAAGAGCAGTGGCAGCAGCGTCTCGCGCACGCGCAATCCCCCGACGAGCACCCCGAACACCGTGCCCGCGGCGGCGAGACCGACCGTCGCCAACACACAGGTCGTGGCGAGCAGGACGGCGCCACCCAAGGCCGCGTCGTACAGCACGACGACACCGATGCCGAGAGCGACCTCGAGCAACGCCAGCTGGAGGCCGACGGCCGCGGCCTTGCCGATGAAGATCCCGGCCGGGTCGAGACCCGACAATCGCAGCGCGTCGCGACCGCCGTCGGCCGCTTCGATTGCGAAGCTACGCTGGACCGCCAGGAGGGTCGAGAAGACCACCGCGACCCAGAACAGGCCGGGGGCCGCTTTGGCGAGGAATCCCCGGTCGGGGTCAAGGGCGAAGGCGAAGACGATCAACACCAACAACGCGTACGGGGCAACCTGGTTGGTCGCGACCCTCGAGCGCAGCTCGACGCGAAGGTCTTTCCCGGCGACGAGCGCGGCATCACGAAACATGGAGCGGCTCCCGACCTGCGACGGCAGCCGGTCGCACCTGCACCTGGCCTCCTGCCATGTCCACGACCCGGTGAGCCAGGGCGCGGGCACGCTCGACCTCGTGGGACGCCAGCAACACGGTGGCGCCACCGGCAGTCGCCTCGCGCACCAGCGCGTCCAGCACGTCGCGCCCGTCGGCGTCGAGCCCGGCGTGCGGCTCGTCGAGCAGCCACAGCTCGGCTCGCCGCGCGAGAAGCGCGGCGACCGACGCTCGACGGCGCTGCCCCGCCGACAGCTTGGCCACAGGCACATGCCGCAGACGGCCGTCGAGGGCGAGCCGGGCCATCGCCTCCTCAGCGACGCGTACGTCCGCGCCCACCGCTCGCGCGGCAAAGCGCAGGTTGTCGGCGACGGTCAGGTCCTCGTAGAGCGACCCGGTGTGACCGAGGAGGGCCACCCGGCGACGGACCGTCCGCCGGTCACGACGCAGGTCATGGCCCAGCACCTCGGCCTCTCCCGACGCGATGGCGACCAGGCCCGCGCACGTGCGGAGGAGGGTGGTCTTCCCCGCGCCGTTCGGCCCCTGGAGCAGCACGATCTCGCCGCGCGCGACGTCGAGGTCGACGCCTGCGAGGGCGGGAAATCGGCCGAGGAGCGAGACCGCGGAGCGAAAGCGGACGGCGGCAGTCATGTGAAGCCGTTCCCTAAGCTATCGGCGCTCCCGAAGGTAGGTCCAAGCAAGCCCGGAGCAAATGTGACGAGACGACGGCGATGCGCAAGCTGACCGCGCAGGAGCTCGCCGCGCTCGAGATCATCCGCCGCGGCAGCGAGGCGGTGACCGGCATCCAGGGCACCTTCAACGGTGAGGACGCCATCTTCATCGTCCAGGTGTCTCCGGTCGAGGGCTCCGAAGAGCTCCGCATCTATCCCCTCGCCATGCTGCTCCGCGACGAGGACATGCCGTTCGTGGGAGGCCCGCACGACGAGCACCCGGTCGGGCCCGAGCGAGCGGAGTGGCCGGACCAGACGGAGGCTTCGAAGCCGCAGGTGTGGCCCGACGAGGGCGTCGTCTCGCCACCCGCCGCGGGATGGCCCGACGAGACGGGGCTGCCTCCCGAGGCGGCCCTCCCTTCCGAGAGCGCACTGCCTTCCGAGAGCGCACTGCCTTCCGAGAGCGGCCTGCCTCGCTGGAGCGTGAGGCCATCCGAGGGGAGAGCCCCGTCGGCCCCGCCCGCATCCCCCGGCCCTCCAGGCCCGCCGGCCCCACCGGCGATGAGCCCGGTCGCTCCCGGGCCGGGCGTACCGCCGCCGGCCCCGCTCCGCGGGGCGACGCAGGCCACCGGCTCGACAGTGCGGTTCAGCGCGCGGAGGTCGGAAACGACGACCGAGCTCGGGGAGCTGGCTCCGTACACGCCGGACGAGGTCGCCGAGGAGGCGGCGCGGCGCGACGAGGAGACGCGGGTCGACGAGGAAGCCGCGCGACGCGCGGAGAAGGCCGCCCGGCGCGCGGAGGAGACGCGGATCGCGGAGGAAGCGGCGCGATTCGCGGAGGAGGCGGCGCGGCGGGCGGAGGAGGCGCGGGTCGCCGAAGAGGACGCGCGCCGTGCCCGCGAGGCGGCGCGGCTTGCGGAGGAGGAAGAGGCGCATCGCGCGGAAGAGACGCGCGTCGCCGACGAAGAGGCGCGCCGCGTCGCCGAGGCGTCGGCTGTTCCCCGCCCGACGAGGAAGGACATCCTCCGTCAACGGCGTGAGGCGGCGGCGCGGGGTGAGCCGGGCACCACGAAGCCGCGGCGCGCATGGCCTACCCTGGATCTCAGCGTGCGTACCAGCCGCATCCTTCTCGCCGTGGGTCGCACGCTCATCGCGTTCGGCACCCTCTTGTTGCTGTTCGTCGCCTACGAGCTGTGGGGCACGAACATCGCCGAGGCGCGCTCCCAGAAGCAGTTGAGACGCGAGTTCGCGCGGGTCGTGACGACGTCGACGACGACCGCGCCCGCGACGGCACCGCAGGTCACGACCACGACGGTCGTGGCCCCGCCGACCCCGGAGGGCGAGGCGGTCGCGCTGATCGAGATCCCCAAGATTGGTGTGAACAAGGCGGTGGTCAACGGCGTCGGCGTCCCCGACCTGAAGAAGGGGCCCGGCCACTACCCCGACACTCCGCTCCCCGGTGAGGCCGGCAACGCCGCCATCGCGGGCCACCGCACCACCTACGGCGCGCCCTTCAACCGGCTCGACGAGCTGAAGCCCGGCGACCAGATCTTCGTGTCGACGCACGCCGGGAAGTACCGGTACGAGGTCGACACCTCGGTCGTCGTCAAGCCGACCGACGTGACGGTTCTCAACCCCACCAGCGACAACCGGCTCACGCTCACGACCTGCAACCCCAAGTACAGCGCCCGGCAACGGCTCATCGTCGTGTCCCACCTCGTCGGCGAGCCCCCGCCGCCGCCGGAGGCGGCCCCCGGCGCCCAGGTCCGGCCGACCCCCCGCCCGAGGCGGCCCGTTGCGGGGCTCTCCGGCGCGGCCTCGGCGCGGAGACCGGCGCTGCTGTGGGGCGCGGTTGTCGCCGCGGTCGCGTTCCTGATCTGGTTGCTGGGCCGGCTGTGGCGGCGCTGGCCGGTCTACCTGCTCGGCACGCCCGTGTTCCTCTTCGTGCTCTTCGTCTTCTTCGAGAACATCTCGCGCCTGTTGCCCGCCAACGTCTGACCGGCGCGTCACCTCAGCTGCTGCTCAACGCGTCCAGGTGCAGCGCGTCGAAGACGTGGATGAGCTGTCGGGACATCCAGGTGACGTTCTCGGTGAGCAGCAGGATGCCGAAGAGCGTCAGCGCGAGGCCCGACACCACGTTGATGGCGCGGAAATGGCGGCGGACCCACGTGAACACCGACGTCATGCGGCCGAACGCCAGACCCGTGTAGACGAACGGCACGCCGAGGCCGAGCGAGTAGGCGAACAGCAGCGTCACGCCGCGCCCGAGAGTGGCCTCGGTCTCGGCCCGGGTGATCACCGCGCCGAGGATGGGCCCGATGCAGGGCGTCCATCCGAGCGCGAAGGCCATGCCCATGAGCGGCGGCGCCAGCGCTCCGAGGCGCGAGACGGGGACGTGGAAGCGTCGCTCCACCACGAGGAACCGTGGCGACACGACGCCGGCGAGGAACAGGCCCATCACGATGACGACGAGGCCCGCGGCCCGGTCGAGCACCTGGCGGTGGTCGTTCAGCAGGGAGCCCAGGGCGCTCGCACCGGCCCCGAGGGCGACGAACACGAGCGTGAACCCGGCGACGAACAGCAGAGTCGACCGGAGCACGTGCCCGGTGTCGACGGTCTCACCGGCCCGGAGCTCTGCCACGCTCACGCCGGACACGAGCGAGAGGTAGCCGGGCACCAACGGCAGCACGCACGGGGTGACGAACGAGGCCAGGCCGCCCAGGAACGCGAACGCCACACCGGGGTCGCGAGCGGTCGCGTCCGGCCGGACGAGCACGGCGTACGCGATGACCAACGCCAGCAGGCCGAGACCGGCGACGGCCAGGCCGAGACCGGCCCGGGCGCGCGCCCTGCTCGTGGCCTCCGAGGCCGGCCGGGCCTCAGTCACCCGAGAACCGCGGTGCCCGCCGCTCCCTGAAGGCGGCCATGCCCTCCGCCAGGTCGGCCGACCGCCACGCCCGCGCGAACGCGTCGGCCACCTCGGGATCGTTGTGCACGTCGCGCTCACACCGGTTGAGCATCAGCTTGTGGCCCGCGATCGTGAGGGGCGCGAGCACCGCGATCTCGTCCGCCCATGCGAGGGCGTCGGCGACGCTGCCCAGCCGCTGCACGAGCCCGAGACCCGCCGCGGAGGCACCGTCGAGCTCCTCTGCCGCGAGGAGCATCGCGCGGGCCGGCCCGTGACCCGCCAGGAGCGCCAGGCGCTGCACGGTCCACTGATCCACCATGAGGCCCAGCTTGGCGGCCGGGATGCCGAAGCGGGCATCGGCCCCGGCAACGCGCAGGTCACACGCGATCGCGAGCTGGGTGCCGGCTCCGAGCGCGGCACCGTGCACTGCCGCGATCACGGGCTTGGGAACGTCGCGCAGCGCGGTGAGCGCGGCGCGCAACGCCTCGACGAACGCCGTGTCCTCGACATTGGTGAGGTCGGCCCCCGCACAGAAGTGCCCACCCGCGCCGGTGAGGACGAGCACCCGCGCGTCTTCGGTCTCATCCACCGCGTCGACGAGCGCACGGCATGCGCCTTGATCGATCGCGTTGCGGCGCTCCTGCCGGTCGAGCGTGATGACGGCGACCGCGCCGCGCCGCTCGACACGAATCACCGCACGCGACTCACGATTCGTCGATCACGGCGATGACGTCGCCCTCGTTCACCTGGTCCTCCGGCACGACCCGGAGCTCGGCGACGGTGCCTGCGACGGGAGCCTCCACCGGGATCTCCATCTTCATCGACTCGAGGATGGCGATGGTGTCGCCCGTCGCCACCGTCTGGCCCACCTCGACGGGCACCTGCCACACGTTGGCGGCGATCTCGGCGACGACGTCGACCACGGGTGCGCTCCTGTCGGTGATGGGGACCCGAACCGGGGCAGACTAGTCGGCGTCGTGGGTTACCTCATCGGTCTCATCGTCTCCGGACTGGTCATCGGGGCGCTCGGTCGCCTGGCCGTGCCCGGCCGCCAGCCGATCGGTTGTCTCTGGACGATGCTCGTCGGCATCGCCGGCTCGCTCCTCGCCGGCCTCGTGGGGCGGGTGCTGTTCGGCGAGAACTATTCGGCCGGGTGGATCCTGTCGATCGCGTTCGCGGCCCTGCTCGTCTGGCTCTTCACCCGGCGCACCCGCACGGTCACGTAGAAGCGCACAGCGGGGCGCACCGAGCAGCGGTCACACCGGCAGCACGCCGTGCTTGCGCCATGGCCGCTCGATCACCTTGTCGCGCGAGAGCTGCAGGCCGTGCCAGATGGCCGACCGGGTGTCGGCCGGGTCGATGATGTCGTCGACCTGCGCATGGCCCGCGGCGATGTAGGGGTCGATCGTCTTGCGGATCTCCTCGGCCATGGCCAGGCGGGCCCGGGTGCGCTCGTCACCCTCGGGGATCGCCTCGAGCTGCTTGCGCATGATGATGTTCACCGCGCCGTCGGGACCCATGACCGAGATCTCGGCCGTGGGCCACGCCACGATGTAGTCCGCCTCGTAGGCGGTGCCGTTCATCACGAAGTAGCCGGCGCCGTAGGCCTTGCGCATGACGACCGTGATCTTGGGCACCGTGGCCTCCGAGATGGCGAAGAGCATCTTGGCGCCGTGGCGGATGATGCCCTGCTTCTCGACGGCCGACCCGACGATGAAGCCGGGCACGTCCATCAGGAACACGAGCGGGATCCCGAATGCGTCGCACAGCCACGTGAAGCGCGCCGCCTTGTCGGCCGAGTTCACGTCGAGGGCGCCGCCGAGCACCATCGGCTGGTTGGCGAGGATGCCGACGGGCTGACCACCGACCCGGGCCAGCCCGGTCACGATGTTCTTCGCCCAGTCGGGCTTCATCGGGAAGAACTCGCCGTCGTCGACGATCTCGTGCACGACCTTGCGCACGTCGTACGCGCGGCGTGGCGCGGTGGGGACGATGTCGTACAGCCGCTCGCAGCGGCGGTCGACGGGATCGCTCGTCTCACGCACCGGCGGGGCCTCGAGGTTGTTGGGCGGGAAGAACGAGAGGTAGCGGCGGACGGTGGTCAGGCACTCCTCGTCGCTCGGCACCTCGAGGTCGGCCACGCCGCTCACGCGGTTGTGGACGGCGGACCCGCCCATCTCCTCCTCGGACACGTCCTCGCCCGTCGCAGCCTTGACGAGGTGCCGGCCGCCGAGCGCCATCGACGACGTCCCCTTCACCATGGGGACGAAGTCCGCCAGCGCGGGGATGTAGGCCGTGCCGGCCGCGCAGTGTCCCAGCATGGCCGCCACCTGGGGCACCACGCCGCTCATCGTCACCTGCTCACGGAACAGCGCGCCGGCGCCGGCGAACGTCGATCCCGTCGCCTGCTGGATGCGCGCCCCGGCCGAGTCGAGCAGCCACACGATGGGGATCCGCCAGCGCAGGGCGAGCTCCCGCATGCGCGCCGTCTTGCGCTCGCCGACCGCACCCATCGACCCGCCCATCACCGTGAAGTCGTAGGCGCAGACGCAGACGCGCCGGCCCTCGACCTCGCCGACACCCGCGACCATGCCGTCGGATGCGAGATAGCCCTTGTCCGCGAGGCCCGGGTCCATCGAGTCGGCCAGCAGCCCGTACTCGACGAACGAGCCCGGGTCGCACAACAGGTCGAGGCGGGCGCGGACCGGGAGCTTCCCCAGCGAGCGTTGCCGCTCGACGCGCGCCTCCCCACCCATCGCGTGGGCGCGCTCCTGACGGGCGCGCAGGTCCTCGACGAGGGGCTTCCAGTCGTGCAGCTCCGGAGGGTCAGCCATGACCGGTCACCGACCTTTCCACTGTGGCGCGCGCTTCTCGGCAAAGGCGGCGATGCCTTCGGCCGTGTCCTCGGTCTGCGAGGTGATCGTGAGCATGGGGTGCAGGTAGGCGAGGGCGTCGCGGGCGGCGAGGTCCCACACCGCGTAGAACGAGTCGCGTCCGAGCTTCACGATCGCGGGCGACTTCGACGCGAGCGTGGCCGCGAGCTCGTCGACCGCCTCGTCGAGCTCCGCCACCGGGACCACCCGCGTGACGAAGCCCAGCCGGTCGGCCTCGACCGCGTCGACCCGCCGGCCCGTGAGCATCAGCTCGAGCACCTTCTTGGGCGCCATCGAGCGCACCAGGGGGACCGTGATCATGTAGGGCCACAGGCCGACGTCGATCTCCGGGGTGCCGAAGCGGGCGTCGTCGGCCGCCACGACGAAGTCGCAGGCGAGGGCGAGCCCGAAGCCCCCAGCGAGCGCATAGCCGCGGACCCGGGCGATGGTGGGCTTCCCGAGCGCCCAGAGGTCGTCGAACAGGCGGGCCAGCTCACCCCGCGCGTCGTGCACCTCGACGTAGTTGGCGTCGGAGCGCATGCCGGTGAGGTCGGCGCCGGCGCAGAAGGCCTTGTCGCCGGCACCCGTGAGGACGACGACCCGCACGTCGGCGTCCGCCTTCGCCTCCGCGATCGCCTGGCGCAGCTCGGTGAGAACGGCCCACGACATGGCGTTACGCCGCTCGGGCCGGTTGATGGTCAACCGGGCGACACCCGAGGAGACGTCGTAGAGCAATGCTTCATACGGCATGAGCGGGCACGGTACTTTGAGGAGGTCATGACTGCCTCGGTTCTCGAGCGGCTCCCGACGTTCACCCTCGCCGCGATGGCGATCGGCTTCGTGGTGTCGCTCGCCTTCGGCGGCCGGTTCCGCCACCTCTCGGGCAAGTCGTTCCGCGTCTGGCTCCTCCTGCCGATCGGCCTCTTGCTGCAGGTGCTGGTCCAGCGCGACAGCGCGCCGGCGCCGTTCGCCCTGCTCTTGCTCTCCTACGTCTGCCTCATCCTCTTCGGCATCGCCAACCGGCGTCTCACCGGGATGTGGCTGATCGTCCTCGGCTTCAGCCTCAACCTCCTCTGCATCGGGCTGAACCACGGGATGCCCGTGAGCCGCACCGCCATCGGGTCGCTCGGTCTCCACGAGAAGCCGGTCGGCGTGAAGCACCACCTCGAGCGTTCCTCCGACAAGCTGGTGTTCCTCGGCGACATCATCCCGGTGCCTTCGCCCGTCAACGAGGCACTGTCGTTCGGCGACATAACCTCATGCAGCCGCCCCGCAAGGAGGCGCGGGCCCGCAGCCGCAAACGCGGTTCGCGGCCGGTGCCCGTGGTCGGGAAGCTCGAGGCACCGCCGCTCGACGACTCGCCACTCTCCCCCGACCTGCAGCGCGTGCTCGACCTCGTGCAGGCCGACGCCCGCTCGAGCTCGACGTAGGGCGGCGCTACCGCGGCATCAGGTCCGCCGACGCCGCCGCCTCGGTGACGGGCGAGCCGGCGAGGATCGCGTCGTCGACCAGGCCGGGGCGCACCGCGAGCAACCGCTTGAGCCCGCTCACGACCTGGCGCCCCACGGGATCGGTCGTCGTCGCGGAGATGATCTCGAGCGCACCGCTCGTGCGGGACGGCTCCTCGGCGACATGGTCGTCGAAACGGCTGGCGATGCGCACGATCGCCGCGCCGAGCGTCCCGCCTTCGGGCGAATGCATCTCGACCTCCTCGACGAGGTCGGCGACCGGTCGGAGGAACCGGGTCTGGCGCAGCATCTCCGCGCCGACGCGCGCCACGCGCCGCGGGTCGACCGACTCGGGCGCCTCCTCTTCCTCGTCGCCGAGGCAGATGTAGCCGATGCGGTGCAGGCGCGCCGCGGTGACGACCCGTTCGCGGTCCTCCCCGATGACGCCGAGCTCGTCCGCGAGGGTCGCGGCGTAGACGGCCGTGCGCTCGCCGTGCCCGGGCCGGCTCATGCCGGCGACCTCGGGGACGATGCTCAGGGCCTGGATCGTCTGCCGGTACGTGCTGCTCGCCTGAGCGTACCGCTCGAACGAGAAGCGGGTGATGAGGAGCGGGCAGAAGGCGATCGCCGACAACCACGGGCTCCCCGTGCTCCCGCCGTGCTCGAAGCGGTCGGCGAGCGCGAGCAGGGCGGCGGCCGACAGCAGCGTGATGTACACGGGCCAGGCGGAGCCGGCGTTGACCCGCTCCTCCCCGGGCACGCTCGCGAACCGCGCGGTCAGCAGGTCCGCGGTGAGGAACGAGACGCCGCCGAAGAAGACGCACACGAGGATCTTGGTGTTGTGGTCGCCACCGAGACCGACCCCCGCGACGAGGTGGGCGGTGACGCCCGCGGTCAGCGCCGCGAGCAGCCAGCGCAGCGCGGTGGTGCCGGTGCCGAGGGCGCCCACGCGGCGGTTCAGGACGGGCAGGGCGAGGAGGACGCTGAAGAGCAGGACGAGCAGGTAGTCGCCACCGGGCAACAGGTAGGCGAGCGCGATCAGGACGGCGTAGCCGAGGGGCACCGACCCGCCCTGGGGCAGGTGCACGTCGAGGAGCAGGGAGACAGCGGTCACCACCGTGAGCGCGGCGAGCTCCACGCCGTCGAAGCCGCCGAGGACGGCGAGGATCGTCATGATCAGCAGTCCGCTCGCGACGCCCTCGCGGAGGACGCGCCGTTCCAGAGGCTCCCAGCCCAGGCGGACGTTCACGCCTGGACGGCCTCGGGCTTCAGCAGGTCGCCGAGGCCGGCGGACCCCACCCCGACGACCGGAGGCGCCACGCTGAAGTCGGTGGTGTCCTGCTCGTAGCCGAGCCCGTACTTCTCGCCGCGTCGCTCGATAGCCCGCACCAGCGCCTCGACGCAGTCGGGGTTGAACTGACTACCGGCCTTGTCGCGCAGCTCGGCGAAGGCGACCTCCTGGGCGAGCGCCCGCCGGTAGGCGCGGGTCGAGGTCATGGCGTCGAACGCGTCGGTGACGGCCACGATGTGAGCTTCCATGACGAGGTTGTCGGCACGATCGCCGCCACTGTCAAAGTGCGCATGGGTGTCGGACGCGGCCACGACCATCGTCTTCATGAAATCGACCCGGGTGAGGATGTCGATGCACACCCGGTTGTGGCGCTGGACCCGGCTGTACTCCTCGGGTGTGAGCCGGCCCGGCTTGTTCAGCAGCCGGCTCGGGACGGCGAGCTTCCCGATGTCGTGCATCAGCGCCGCGTAGCGAAGGTGCTCGAGCCTCGCCGACGAGAAGTTCATCTCGCGGCCGACGTACAGCGCGTACTTGGCCACCCGCTCGGCGTGGCCCGCGGTGTAGGGGTCCTTGGCCTCGATGGCCCGGATGAAGACCTTGACCGTCGCCTCGTGCGCCTCCTTGAGCTCGAGGAAGGAGGCGAACACCTTGCGGGCGATCGCCACGGGCACGATGAGCAGCGGGAGCACGATCCAGCCCACGCTCGAGTAGAGCTGGCCAAGCAGCAGCCCGAGCAGGCCGAACGCGAAGTAGTTGGGGATGGCGGGGCGCATGTCGCCCCAGACGTCGCCCGGGGGCAGCCGCTCGCCGATCGCCACGTGGGGCAGCACGAGGGCGACGTTGACGACGGCGAACCCGGTGGTGGCCACGATGGCGGCGGCGAACAGGCCGGGCCCGCTCCGCCAGCTGAGCAGGTCGAACACGAACGCCGCGAATGCCGCGGCCAGCAGGTACTGGCAGGAGTTGAAGAGCTGGGTCGAGAAGCGCCGGCGGCGGAGCAGGGTGATCTGCGCGGTGCCGCAGAAGCCGACGATCGCGGCCCCGAGTACCACGCCCCGGCCGTCGAAGGCAGCGATCGAGGCCATGATCATCATGAAGCCGGGGCTGACCGTGGTGGACGAGGGCAGCCGGATCTGGGAGTTCTCCGCCGCGAACAGAAGGAGCGTGAATAGCGCCACGGCCAACGGGGCAGGCCGCATGCCGTCGGCCGCGAGCGCGGCCGCGACGACACCGGCCGCGGCCAGCGCCGCCGCTGCGTCTAGAGCCCTCCGTGGTGCGTTCAATGTGTCGTTGGTCCCTGCTGGTGAGCGTCTCGGTGCAACCGAATGCGAGGGGAAGGCGGCAGGGGCACGAGCGCCCGCGCTGAGGTTGAAGTTGTGTTGCTGGTTGAAGCTGTGTTGCTGCTGTTCAGTCGACCTGGTTTAGCCGTGTGCGAAACCGGCACCACCAGCGAGGACGACAGCGACCAGGCTCGACGCAATGGCGAGCGCGCGGATGTACGTCTTCTTCATGTGGAAAGCAACTCCTCGAGTTGGTTGCCTCCCCTGTTTCCGCTAACGACAGGGTGGTGCGCTCCGCTCAAGGAAGAACGAGCACGGGCGTGTGCCCCTGCCGGCTTCCCCTCTCTTCGGTTGTCAAGTTGCGGTGGCGTGCGCCACGTTTTTTACGCCCTGGTCTCGGCGCTGCTACTTCACTTTGAGCCGCTCCGCGAGCGCCTCGATCTCACGCCTGGGGAAGCGCCGGTGCCCCCCCAGAGTAACGATGTGTGGGACCCGGCCTTCCTTGGCCCACCGGCTGATGGTCTTCGGGGAGACGTGGAGGAGGGTCGCCGCCTCGGCCGCCCGTAGATAATCCGCCACTTCCGCCTACCTCGCTCCTGGGCCATTCGCCCTCCGAGACCCGTTTTCCGCCGATCCGGGCGAGCCGAGCGATTCGGCCTACCCGGGCACTGCGTCCGGTTTCTGTCCTTCGCCGAGAATGGACGACTCGGGAGGTCAGGTAAATAGGTCCGCGGGGTGATCTTCGACTAGTCATTGTGAACTACCGACACGGATGTGATTCGGGCACGGTGCGCGCGATGGTCCCTCTCCCAGCGGTGGCGGTTCGCTACCGTTCGGGCAGTGGACTCGGATCTCACTCCCGATCTCACCGACCTGGAGCGGGAGCTGTGCCGGCTGCCGGAGGTGAACGCGGCCCGCATCGTCACCGACCAGGTCGGGCGGCCGACCGAGGTGCACATCCTCGCTTCGCCCGCCAAGCACGCCAAGCAGGTCGCACGCGACGTGCAGTCGGTCGCGATGGCGAGCTTCGGGCTCGACCTCGACCGGCGAATCATCTCGGTGGTCCAGCTCGACGGCGGTCAGCTGGACGCGGCCGCGGCCATCCCGGGCCCGCCGGCCGCCGAGCCGCGGGTCGTCATCGGTGGCATCAGCAGCGAGCAGAACGGCCTGCGCACCCTGGTGCGCGTCACCCTCCAACGCGGCGAGACCGAAGGGGCGGGGTTCGCCGAGGGTTCGATCGCGGCGTCCGCTCGACCCCGCCTCGTCGCCCAGGCCACCCTCGACGCGCTCCGCCAGCTGCTGCCCGCGGCCGAGTGCGCCGACGTCGAGATCGCAACCGTGGTGCGGGTCGGGACCCGCGAGGTCGCCCTGGCGAGCATGGTGTTCGTGATCCCGCCCCACGAGGACGTCGTGTCGGGATCGGCCCTCGTGCGGGGAGCCAACGAGACCGAGGCCGTCGCCCGGGCCGTGCTCGACGCCACGAACCGCCGCCTGCCCCAGCTGCACTGAGCCCATGGCGGCGGCCACCGTCGCGCTCGTGTCCTTCCGGCTCGGCGGCCCCGACGGCGTGTCGGTCGAGGCGGCCAAGTGGGCGGGGCGACTGGCCGCCCTCGGGTTCGAGGTCGTCACCGTCGCGGGCGCGGGCCCGGTCGACCGACTGCTTCCTGGGCTCGCGATCGACGCGACGGCCCCGCCGGCGGCGGCCGCGCTCGACCGGGCCCTGGCCGACGCGGGCCTCGTCGTCGTCGAGAACCTCTGCTCCCTCCCGCTGAACCCGGCCGCGGCCGAGGCCGTGGCGAGCGCCCGCCGCGGACGTCCGACCGTCCTCCACCACCACGACCTCCCCTGGCAGCGGGAGCGGTTCGCCACGGTCGCAGGCTGGCCTCCGGTGGACCGCGCGTGGGCCCACGTGACCATCAACGACCTCAGCCGGCGGGAACTGGCGGCGCGCGGCGTCGACGCCACCACGATCCCCAACGCGTTCGACATCGACGCGCCCGCGGGTGACCGGGCCGCCACCCGCGCCCGTCTCGAAGTGCGCCCGGACGAGCGCCTCCTGCTGCACCCCACGCGGGCCATCCCCCGCAAGAACGCGCCCGCCGCGCTGGCGCTCGCCGCCGGCCTCGGGGCGACCTACTGGATCCTCGGCCCGTCCGAGGAGGGCTACGGAGCCGAGCTCGCCCGCCTGCTGGCCGAGGCACCCGTCCGCACCATCCACGGCTGGCCCACACCTCCGTTCCCCGAACGGTGGGTCGGCTCGGTCGCCGACGCGTACGCGGCCTGTGACGCGGTCGTGTTCCCGTCGAGCTGGGAGGGGTTCGGCAACCCGACCATCGAGTCCGCCATCCATCGGCGCCCGCTGGCCGTGAGCCGCTACCCCGTCGTCGCCGAGCTCGCCGCGCACGGCTTTCGCTGGTTCCCCACCGACCACGCCGCCCCGCTCGCGGCGTTCCTCGACCACCCCGACCCCGCGCTGCTCGAGCACAACCACGAGCTGGCCCGGCGGCACTTCTCGCTCGCCGCCCTCGAGCGCCGGCTCGCGGCGCTGCTCGCGGCGCGAGGGTGGATGCCGTGACCCCCGGCGACGTGCCCCGCGGCGACACAGACCCGGTCCGGGCGCGCCGGGCGCGCTGGGCCCGGGCCGCGTCCCTCGGGCAGCGCGCGGGCTACGGCGCGTTCGGCGTCGCCGTCGTCGCCTTCGCGCTGGGCGTCGTCACCGGGCTGACCGACGCGGTCGTCGTGGTCGTGATCGGAGCGTTGGCGGTGGGCTCGCTCGTCCTCGCGCCGGCCATCGTCCTCGGGTACGCCGTGCGCGCCGCCGAGCGCGACGACCGCGAACAGGGGAGATGACCGGGTGGTAGAACGGGCGCATGACGCACAGAGCCGCTGTCCTGCCGGGCATGAACCAGCCACTCGAGGTTCGTGACGACGTCGAGATCGAGTCGCCGCACGCCGGCGAGGTGAAGGTCCGCATGGGCGCGTCGGGCGTGTGCCACTCCGACCTGTCGATCCAGAACGGAACCCTCTACGGCGGGCCCGCACCCCTCGTCTGCGGTCACGAGGGTGCAGGCGTGGTCGAGGAGGTCGGCGAGGGCGTGACCGTTGTGCGGCCCGGCGACCACATCGTCGTCTCGTGGGTGCCGCAGTGCGGCAAGTGCTACTTCTGCCGCGCCGGCCAGCCCAACCTGTGCGAGGTCGGCAACACGGCCACCATGGCGGGCAGCCTGCTCGACGGCACCACCCGGCTGACGTCGCAGGGTGCGCCCCTCCACCAGATGGCGGCCACGGGCACGTTCTCGGAGTACGCCATCATCCCCGACATCTCGGTGGTGAAGATCGATCCCGACATCGACCTGAAGGTCGCCGCGCTCGTCGGGTGCGGCGTGCTCACCGGGGTCGGCGCGGCGCTGAACACCGCGTCCATCGCCGAGGGCGACACGGTCGCGGTGATCGGGTGTGGCGGCGTCGGGCTCAACGTGATCCAGGGCGCCCGCATCGCCGGCGCCGAGCGGATCATCGCGGTCGACATGGTCGACTCGAAGTTGGAGATGGCCAGGCAGTTCGGGGCCACCGACACCGTCAATGGGGGCAAGGGCGACGCGGTCTCCGGCGTCATGGACCTCACCGAGCAACGCGGCGCCGACGTCACCTTCGAGGTCATCGGCCTCGAGGCCACCATCCAGCAGGCCATCGGCATGGCCCGGCGCGGCGGCCAGGCGATCCTCGTCGGGGTCCCACCGATGGACGTCATGGTCACGCTGCCGGCCATGATCGGCCTCATCGTCGCGGAGAAGACGGTCAAGGGCTGCTGGTACGGGTCATCCGACGTGCGCCGCGACGTCCCCCGCCTGATCGAGCTCTACCGCAATGGAGCGCTGAAGCTCGACGAGCTCATCTCACGTGAGATCAAGCTCGACGCGATCAACGACGCCTTCGAGGCCATGAAGACCGGCGAAGTCGCCCGCTCGGTGGTCGTGTACTAGGCACCTCGACCGACGCAAGCTCGAGGGCCGGCGCAGCTCAGGGGAGACGGCGGAAGCGTCGACGCCGGGCCGCCACCTCGAGCAGACCGACCATGCGGCGCCGGGCCGGCGACGGTCGCAGCGGCTCCGGCGGGCGGCGTGCGCCGCGGTCCGGGGCCGGGCGTTTGGGGTGGGCCACGCCCTGGTCGTTCGCCGTCACCGTGCCTGGGTCCTTCTCCTCCGCGGCCGAATACCCACGGAGTGCGATCGGCTCGTCCCCCTCGTTACCGTAGGGTAGCTTTCCCGCGTGGCCCGCCTTCCCGCCGTGCGCCGCCGCCGCCAGCTGCTCGAGATCGCCCTCCAGCTCTTCGCCGCCCGCGGCTTCCACGGCGCCTCGATGGACGACATGGCCGAGGCGGCGGGCGTCACCAAGCCCGTCCTCTACCAGCACTTCGGCTCGAAGCGCGAGCTCTACCTCGAGGTGCTCGACGACGTGGGCAACCGGTTGCTCGAGGCGATCGGCAAGGCGGCAGCCGCCGCCGGGGGCCCGCGCCAACAGGTCGAGAACGGCTTCAGCGCGTACTTCAGGTTCGTGGCCGACAACGAGAGCGCCTTCCGGGTGCTGTTCGTCGGCTCGGGACGTGACGGCGACGACCGGGAGTTCGTCCACGCCGTCCGCCGGGTCGAGGACGCCATCGCTGACGCCATCGCCGTCCTCATCGAAGCCGACATCGACGACGAGCACCGGCGTCTGCTGGCGCACGGCATCGTGGGGCTGGCCGAGTCCACCAGCCGCCATTGGCTGCGTCACGGGCGCCGCGAGGGCCCCGAGGTCCTTGCCCGTCGCCTCGCCGACCTCGTCTGGGCGGGCCTGCGCAGTGTCCACCGCTGACCCGCTCGTGTCGGCCGCCCACCGCCGCTGGCAGACTCACGGCATGGGCGCGACGTCGACCCACGAGGTCGTGAACCAACCGCCGCCGCTCGCGGGTTACGACGTCTTCACCGCCGACGCGGCACTGGTCGACGCGGCGCGGCGCGAGGGCGCGGCGTGGGCCATCGACGGGCTGACCGACCTCGGGCGCCTGGCCGGCGGCGAGGAGGCGATCGAATGCGGACGGCTGGCGAACGTCAACCCGCCGCTCTTGCGCACGCACGACCGCTTCGGCCACCGGATCGACGAGGTCGAGTTCCACCCCGCCTACCACGAGCTGCTGCGCACCGCGCTCGAGCACGGCCTCCACGCCGCACCATGGGCCACGCCGCGGGCCGGCGCCCACGTCGCCCGGGCGATGGGGTTCTACGTGTGGACGCAGGTCGAGGCGGGTCACGGTTGCCCGGTCTCGATGACTTACTCGGCAGTCCCGGCCCTACGCGCCGCGCCCGAGCTGGCGGCCGCATGGGAGCCGCGGCTGCTGTCACGAACGTACGACCGCCGCGCCCGCCCCGTCACCGAGAAGACGGGCGCGACGTGCGGCATGGCCATGACCGAGAAGCAGGGTGGGTCCGACGTGCGCGCCAACACGACCTCCGCGCAGCCCGCGTCGTCCGCCACCGGTCCGGGCGGCGCCTACCTGCTCACCGGCCACAAGTGGTTCTGCTCCGCGCCGATGTGTGACGCGTTCCTCGTGCTCGCCCAGGCACCCCGCGGCCTGTCGTGCTTCCTGCTCCCCCGGTGGCTCCCCGACGGGACACGCAACCGCATGCATCTGCAGCGCCTCAAGGACAAGCTCGGCAACCGCTCCAACGCCTCGAGCGAGATCGAGCTCTCCGGTGCGTGGGCGACCATGGTGGGCGACGAAGGCCGCGGGGTCCCCACGATCATCGAGATGGTCAACCACACCCGGCTCGACTGTGTGATCGGCGCGGCCGCGGGCATGCGCCAGGCGGTCGCGCAGGCAACCCACCACGCCGCCCACCGGACCGCGTTCGGCCGCCTGCTCGTCGAGCAACCCCTGATGATGAACGTGCTCGCCGATCTCGCGGTCGAGTCGGAAGCAGCCACGGTCACGATGACCCGGCTCGCCGCCGCCTACGACGCGGCCGCCGCCGGCGACGAGCGCGAAGCCGCGTTCAAGCGCCTTGCCACCGCCGTGGTCAAGTACTGGGTGTGCAAGCGCCAGCCTCCGCACGCGGCCGAAGCGCTCGAGTGCCTCGGCGGCAACGGGTATGTCGAGGACTCGATCATGCCGAGGCTCTTCCGCGAGAGCCCGCTCAACGGCATCTGGGAGGGATCGGGCAACGTCATCTGCCTCGACGTGCTGCGCGCCATCCGGCGCGAGCCCGCGTCGCTCGAGGCGTTCCTCGACGAGGTCGGGCTCGCAGGGGATGCGGACCACCGCCTCGACGAGGCGCGACGGTGTCTCGAGGCGGAGCTGAACGACCTCGACGGCATCGAGGCCCGCGGCCGGCGCGTGGTCGAGCGGATGGCGCTGCTGCTGCAGGCCTCGCTGCTCGTGCGCCACTCCCCTGCCGCGGTAGCCGACGCGTTCTGCGCGTCGCGGCTCGCCGGCGACTCCGGCCGCGCCTTCGGCACCCTCCCGTCCGGCACGGACGGTCAGGCAATCCTCGCACGGGCCCGACCGCTCGTCGCCTGAGCGCTCGACCCGATCGGTGTCAGGCGATGCCGTCGTTCCGACCCTCGTCGTAGTGGCGACCGCGCCCGTGCGCGTGTGCGACATCGGTGGCTGGACCGACACGTGGTTCGCCCGCCACGGTCACGTCTGCAGCATCGCCGTTCGCCCGGGCGTCACGGTCCGCGCCGCCGCGTATCCACGAGCGAGACGACCGCACGCCGTCGTGGTGGACGCCGTCGACTTCCGCGAGCGGCTCGTGCTGTGCCCGGGGAGCGAGGTGCCCGAGCGCCACCGGCTGCTGGCCGCGGTCACCGACGAGGCGAGGATCCCCGACGACGTCGCGGTCGAGCTCTCGGTTGCGTCGGGTGTCCCGCCCGGTTGCGCAACGGGCACCTCCGCCGCCGTCGCAGTGGCGGTGATCGGCGCGCTCGACCACCTGTTGGCCATCAGGCGGACTCGTGACGAGATCGCGCAGGCCGCGCATCGCGTCGAGGTCGAGCGGCTCGGGCTGCAGAGCGGCGTGCAGGACCAGCTCGCGGCGGCGCACGGCGGGGTCAACCACATCGAGGTGACGGACTACCCCGACACGCGCGTCGACCCGATCGCGATGGGCGACGAGCACCGCTCGGAGCTCGAGCGTCGCATCCTGCTCGTGTACCTCGGGCGCGCCCACCGGTCCTCCGCCGTGCACGACCGTGTGGTCGCCGACCTGGCCCACGAGGGGCCGGGATCACCGCGCCTCGAGCGGCTCCGGCACTGCGCCGAGCGGGCGGTCGAGGCACTCGCCCGGAGCGACTGGGTCGAGCTCGGGCACGTGATGGTCGACAGCACCGACGCTCAGGCCGCCCTCCATCCGTCCGTGGTCTCCGACGATGCCCGCCGGGTCATCGCCGTCGCGCGGGCCCACGGCGCGCTCGGGTGGAAGGTCAACGGCGCAGGCGGCGACGGCGGCTCGCTCACGGTGCTGTGCGGTCCTGGTGCTGACGCGCGGCACATGTTGGCCCGCGCCATCGGGGAGATCGAGGGCGCGTCGGTGATCCCGATTCGACTCAGCGCCCAGGGTCTCCGACGTCGAGAGGGTCGTCGTCGACCGTAATCCCGAGCGCGGCGAACACGCGCAACGCGAGCGGCAGCACCTGCTCCGTCTCCACGACCACGCCGGCAAAGCTGTCGGCGCCGAGGACGTCGGCGAGGGTCGAGCCGTGCAGGCGCGCGCCCCGCAGGTCGGCCTTCGAGAACTGGGCGAAGTCGAGGTCGCAGCTCGAGAACCGCACCGACGGGAGCTTGGCGGCGTAGAAGTCGGCCGTGCGCAGGATCGTGCGGTCGAACTCGACCCGCTCCGACGTCGTCATCCGGAAGTTGGCGTCGTCGAGCTTGCACTCCACGAAGCGGACGTCGCGCAAACGCGCCCCCGCGGCCACGAGCCCCGACATGCGACAGTTCCGGAACTCGACGCGCGTCAGCACCGCGTCCATGACCACCGCGCCCGACAGGTCACAGTCGTCGACGACGGTGTCCGTCATCCGGAGGCGCCCGACCTCGACGCCGACGAGTCGGGCCCCCATGACAAGCGACTCCGAAACCTCGACGGTGCCCGCGACCTGGCCGCTGAAATCTCCCCGCGCGCAGACCTGGTACCACTCGAGGCCATCGGCCAGCGGGTCGCCGGGCGCGTCCGCGAGGTCGGGGGGAACCTGGGGACGGGTCGGCGCCTCACCGACCGGCTTCGCCATCGGGTCGAAGCTATCGGGCGCCGGTACGCTGCGCCTTTCCCTTCGATACAGGCGTTCGGGAGGCACCCGTGTTGCGAGCCCTGCTCCTCGCCCCACCGGGGGCGGGCAAGGGGACCCAGGGCGACCGTCTGGCCGAGGCCTACGGCGTCCCGCACCTCGCGACCGGCGACCTGCTTCGGCAGCACGTCGAGGAGGGCACGCCCGTCGGTCTCGAGGCGAAGCGCTTCATGGACCGCGGTGAGCTGGTGCCCGATCGCGTCGTCGTGGATCTCGTCTCCCGTCACCTCGCCGGGCCCGAGCCCCTGCCGGGTTTCGTTCTCGACGGCTTTCCCCGGACGTTGCCCCAGGCCAAGACCGCGTACGACTGGGGGAAGACACACGACCGGACCTTCCATGCCGTCGTTTCGCTCGACGTGCCAGAGGACGAGCTGGTGCGCCGGCTGCTGGAACGGGGGCGCCGCTCCGGGCGCACCGACGACACAGAGGACACCATCCGCCGTCGCCTAGCGGTGTACAAGGAGAACACCCGGCCGCTGCTCGACTTCTACCGCGATCGAGGCGTGCTGCACGAGATCGACGGCACGGGAGAGGTCGAAGAGGTCACCAGGCGTATCCGCGACGCGCTCGACCCGCTCGTCGCATCCGGCTGAGCGCCAACCGGCGGGGCATGATCACGCGGTGCTGCTGGCCGAGCTCGCCGACACGTCACGCGCGGTCGCCGCGACCGCGGCGCGCTCGACGAAGATCGCTCTGCTAGCCGACCTGCTCACCCGGCTCGAGCCCGACGAGGTGGTCCCGGCGGTCGCGCTGCTCGCAGGCGCGGCGCGCCAGGGCCGCATCGGTGTGGGCTGGGCGACCGTCCGCGACGTCGACGTGGTGCCCGCGACGGCTCCGGTCCTCACCGTCGGAGACCTCGACGCCGCGCTCGAGGAGCTCACCGTGCTCACCGGCCAGGGATCGGCGGGCGCCCGCCGCGCCCGCTTGAGCGCGCTGCTGGCCGCGGCCACCGAGACCGAAGCCGAGCTGATCCGGCGGCTGCTCCTCGGCGAGCTCCGGCAGGGCGCGCTCGCGGGCGTCATGGCCGATGCGATCGCGCGGGCCGCGTCCCTCCCGGCGGCGGCGGTGCGGCGAGCCGCCATGCTCACCGGCGACCTCGCCGCCGTCGCCGCGGTCGCCTTCGCCGAGGGAGAGGCGGGGCTGGGGGCGATCGGCCTCCGCGTGCTCCGGCCCGTGCTGCCGATGCTGGCATCGACCGCAGCCGACGTCGGCGAGGCCATCGAGGGGTGCGGGATGTCGTCGGTCGAGTGGAAGCTCGACGGTGCCCGTGTGCAGGTCCACCGCGCCGACGCCGAGGTGCGCATCTTCACGCGCAACCTCAACGACATCACCGACCGGCTCCCGGGGGTGGCGGCGATCGTCCGGTCGATGCCGGCCAACTCGCTCATCCTCGACGCCGAGGTGATCGGCGTGCGACTCGACGAACGGCCGGAGCTGTTCCAGTCGACGATGAGCCGGTTCAGTCGCCAGGCCGCCGAGTCGCCGGTCGACGGACAGCCGGACGTCGAACAGCCCGTCGTCGAAGAGCCCGTCGTCGAGCCCGTGGTGGACACCGAGCTGCGGGCGTGGTTCTTCGACTGCCTCCATCTCGATGGTCGGGACCTGATCGACGAGACTCTCGTCGAACGCCTCGCCGCGCTCGAGCGAGTGGTGGGTCGGTGGCGCATACCCGGCACGGTCACCGACGATCCGGTGGTGGGCGCGGCGGTGCTCGACGAGGCGCTGGCCGCCGGGCACGAAGGCGTGATGGTGAAGGCGGTCGGCTCCCGCTACGAGGCGGGACGCCGCGGCAAGTCGTGGCGCAAGGTCAAGCCCGTCCGCACCTTCGACCTCGTGGTGCTCGCGGCCGAGTGGGGGCACGGGCGGCGGCGGGGTTGGCTGTCGAACCTGCACCTCGGCGCCCGGGACCCTCGCGGCGAGGGCTTCGTCATGGTGGGCAAGACGTTCAAGGGCTTGACCGACGCGCTCCTCACGTGGCAGACGGAGCGACTGCGCGAGCTCGCGGTGGAGGAGCGTGGGATCACGGTGTTCGTGCGTCCGGAGCTCGTCGTCGAGATCGCGCTCGACGGCGTGCAGGTGTCGCCCCGGTACGCAGGCGGCGTGGCGCTCCGGTTCGCACGGGTGCGGCGCTACCGCCCGGACAAGGAACCGAGCGAGGCGGACACGATCGACGACGTTCGCGCGCTCCTCCCGGCCCCGGGCGAGGCGGCGGGAACCTCGGGCCCGGATCCGGTGTAGGCGGGACGACGGGGCCTGCGCGGGAGCGGGCTCCCGGGAGGAGGACCACGGAGGACTCGGAGCTGATCGATCGGGCGAAGCGGGGAGACGTCGACGCCTACGCCGAGCTGATACGGCGCTACCAACGCGATGCCCGGCGCGTCGCCGCCGCGATCGGTGGCGCCGGCGTGGCCGACGACGCGGCCCAGGAGGCGTTCGTGCGCGCGTACGGCTTCCTGCATCGCTTTCGGGCGGGCGCACCCTTCCGCCCCTGGCTCCTCACCATCGTGGCCAATGTCGCGCGCAACCAGCGCAGGTCGGCCGGTCGCTGGTCGCGAGCGAGCCGGGCGACGTGCGAGCTCGGCGTCGCTCCAGGGCTCGCACCTTCGGCGGAGGACGTCGCGCTGACCGGCGAGGGCAACGGCGCGTTGCGCGCGGCGGTCGACGCGCTCCCCGTTCGCTACCGCGACGTGGTGGCGTGCCGTTACCTCCTCGATCTCACCGAGGACGAGACGGCCCGCGTCCTCGGCATCGCGCGTGGCACCGTGAAATCGCGCCTCTCCCGGGCCCTCGACCGGCTGGAGCGACACGTCGAGAGGGAGGTGCCTCGTGCCTGACGGTGATGCCCGCACGCTCCTCGAGAGCCGGCTCCGTGAGCTCGGTCGCGAGATCGACGCGCACATCGAGGATCGCGACCTCGCCGCGGCGGTGACGCAACGGCTGACGCCGAGCGCCTCGCAGCCTTCCCGGCGCCCCACCTGGCAGCGATCGCTCGGGCGCCGGGCCCGACCGCGCCTGGTCGTCGCGGCCGTCACCGTCGTCGCCATGCTCGCCCTGATCGCGCCGGTCCGCGCTGCGGTCCGGAGCTTCTTCGACATCGGAGCGGTCCGCGTCCACGCACCGGGCACCCGCCGCCTTCCCGCGGTCACGGCGGCAGCACTCGAGCTCGGCTCGCGCACCACGCTGGCCGACGCGCGGGCGCGGATGACCGTCGTCGTGCCGACCGTGCCCGGCTTCGAGCAACCGGACGAGGTCTGGTTCGCAGGCGTCGGCGGTGGCCAGGTCTCGCTCGTCTATCGGGCGCGACCCGGGTTGCCGGGCGCGGCGCCGAGGAACACCGGGCCCACGAACACCGGGACTACAAACAGCGCGCCCACCAAGGTCGGCGCGACCAACGTCGGGCTGTTGATCCAGGAGTTCATCGGCGACGGTCAGCAGGTGGTGCACAAGCACCTCACCACCAACACGCGTGCGCAGCTGGTGATGATCGGCTCGGACCAGGGGGTGTTCTTGTCGGGCGGCGAGCACTTCCTGTACTACGACGACCCCACCGGAGCCCAACAGCTCCTGAACGGGCGGCTGGTGGGGAGGGCCCTCATCTTCCCGCGCGGGACCCAGACGATCCGCATCGAAGGATCGTTGCCGCTCGCCCGCATGCTGGCGATCGCGCGGTCGCTGCGATGACACCGGTGCCGCGAGGCCCGATCCTGAACGGGAAATGAGTCATCCGACCCATTGTCCCGGTGCGTGCTTGCCGGTAGCACGAGTGGTGCAGTCCTCACGCCGGGAACCGGGGGGAGGTGGGGACCTGTGGAATGGCTGGCGGCCCGGGCCGGTGGGTTGAGGAGGGGGGGTTCCCTCCCCGACCCGGACCGCCTTGCTCATTCTCGCCATCCCGTCAACCGGCTCCCGAACCGCCGCTGCCGTACGGTCGGGTGATCACTTCGAGGAGATGACCGTCGGGGTCGCCGAAGTAGAGCCCGCGACCCCCGTCGTTGCGGTTGATCTCGCCGTGCCGCGTCCGGCCGGGGTCGGCCCAGTAGTCCAGCCGCCGCTCACAGATGCGGCCGAAGACCGCATCGAAGTCGTCGTCGCCGATGAGGAACGCGTAGTGCTGAGAAGCGATCTCCGCGTCGGTCTCGTGGTAATCGAGCGAGACGCCGTTGCTGGCCTCGACCACGAGGAAGGGCCCGAACCGGGTGGGTCTCGGCAGACCGAGGATCTCCGCGAGGAACGTCGCCGAGGTCTCCTGGTCGCGGCACCACACGATGGTGTGGTTGAGCTGCACGCTCATGCGGTTGTCCAATCCTTCCCGTCGACGGTGAGCTCGACGCGCTCGTTGTAGAAGCACATGAGGCCCGTGATCCCCTCCGCCTCCGGGATCGGGCTCTCGTAGCTCCATACGAGATCGTCGTGAACCGCGCCACCGACCTCGACCGACCAGTACGACGCCTGGCCCTTGAACGGGCAGGTCGACTCGTGGCTCGTGGCGCGGAGCAGCTCGGTCCGCACGTCTTCACGCGGCAGGTAGTAGCGGGTGGGCAACCCCGTCTCGTCGAGCAGGACGGGACGGTCGGACGCCGCCAACTTCTCTCCGTCGACGGTGACCTCGACGTGGAGCCGGGTCGGCGTGATCGTGATCTTGTGCCCCTGTGCCATGCATCTCCCAACCCCGTGGGAACCGCGACGATTCCGGCGCCACTCCAGCGTCGCGCAGTCGACCTCCCCTTCCCACTCGCCCCGGGATCTGCGAAGCTTCGGCTGCTCTGAGGCAGTGGTGGGGTCTCTCCCGCGGGAGGCCGGAGGGGAGCAGCGATGGGCTCGCTGGGCGCCACACGCGGTGCTCGTCCGCGGGCGCACGTCGGGGTCGCAGTCGCGGCTGCTCTCCCCGTCCTGCTCGTCGTCGGGCTCCTGACTGACGCGCAGACACTGCGGTGGCGATCGACGGCGCCGCAGCCGCGCGCCGCGATGCTCGAGTCGGGTCGTCGCGCCGACGCGCTCGTCACCCGATCCGCGCTTCGCGACGACCTCGACGCAACCGCGGACAGCGTCGACGACGCCTCGTCCGACGCGGTGCTCCCCGTCACGGTGGCATCGCCACGGGTGGAGTGGCGGAGGATCGCGACGCCACCGGTTGCACTCGAGCCGATCGCCTCTGCGTGGTGGGCGGCGACTGCGGCCCGCGCGCCACCCGACGCGAACGCCTCGATCTCCCGTTAGCTGCTCCGATCGGTCTCCTCGAAACGGAGCCCGATCGTCGAGCAGGAGCCGACGTTCTCTCACGCGCGCGACGCCGCGTCGCCGCCTCGAATCGCAAAAGGAGCAACAGCCCCATGACCGCAGCCACACGCACGCTGTTCCGGCCCACCAAGACCCGAATCCTCTACACGGCCCTGTTGATCGCCGTTCTCGTCGGCGTCGGGTATCGGGTCGTCCCTTCCGACGCCGCGAGCTCCAAGCGCGACCAGATCAAGTTCGACCTGTTCCCGAGCAAGCTGCTGCTGCCCTGCATCGCCAACGGGCACGACACTCCGACCGCGCACGTCAAGGTCGAGCGCGAGAACCTGAACGACGAGCTGACCCTCACGTTCGACGGCCTGAAGCCCGGCCTGAAGTTCGACCTGTTCACGGTGCAGCACAGCAATCAGCTCGCCAACGGCGACCCTGATCCCAACTTCAGAGGCTCGTTCGGTCTGGCCTGGTACCAGTCCGACGTCGAGGTGGGCAGGGGGAGCTCAGATCACGATGCGGGCAGGGTGACCATCCACACGATCCTGCTCGATCAGATCTTCGGCTTCGATCCCGACGTGAGCCTGGCGCCGACGAACACGTTCCACGTCGGCTTCTGGTTCAACGACCCGGCCGACGCGGTGCCGTGCGGATTCCCGCCGGGCATGTTCACCCCGTTCAACGGCGAGCACCACGCGGGGCCCGTCGCGTTCATCAGCCGTCCGGACGCCGGGACGGGCCTGGGCCCGCTGTGCTCGGATCCCGATTCCAGCCAGCCGAGCGGCTGCAATCCGTAGGCACTGAGGAACGAGGGGCGCCGGTGCCGAGCCGGTGCCCCTCCTTCCACCTGTGTTCCATGCCTCTGGACGATGATGATCTCGGCCGTGAGCGAGTGGGATGACGCCGAGGTCGAGCGGGCACCGATCTGTGCGGTGTGCGGTGTCACCGCGCTCCCAGCCGAGACGGCCAACGTGATCGATTCGCGCTTCGTCTGCGAGAACCCCGACTGCGAGGCCTTCGGCGAACCTGTCTGACCGTCGCCGAGCTCGAGCTCACCCGGCGATCTTCTCGACCAGCCGCTGCGCGATCGCGACCGTC
Organism: Actinomycetota bacterium; assembly: GCA_005888325.1. NCBI lineage: Bacteria > Bacillati > Actinomycetota > Actinomycetota bacterium. Next base: position 130,462 of record VAWU01000017.1, on the reverse strand, counting down.
GTGAGGTGGGTGTTCGCCTTGGGCAGGTCGGGCATGACCGATGCGTCACAGACCAGGAGATGCTCGTAGCCGATGACCCGGCAGTGGGTGTCCACCACCGCAGCCGCGTCGCCCGGCGTGCCCATCCGACAGGTCCCGACCGCGTGGACGTAGTCGTTCGCGGTCGCGGCGAGCCAGTCGTCGATCGCATCATCGGAGTCGAGGTCGTCGACGGGTGTCGTGAGCGCGAGGACACCGTCGCTGATCGACGCGACGGCTGGATGGCGGACGATGTCCACCATGCGCCGGACGCAGTCACGGAGCCGCGTGCGGTCGCGGGCGTCCGACAGCATGTGGAACTCGACGATAGGATCCGTCCGCGGGTCTGCGGACCGCAGCCGCACGTCACCCCGCGAGAACACACGCATGACCGCGCCCGTCAGCCGACCACCGGCAAGCCCCTCCTCGGTCGGGCCGACGGCGTCGAACCAGATCATCTGCATGTCGTTGGGGCCGGCCTCGGCGAGGCCGGACGTGTACCGCAGCATCGAGCTGAACACCGGGGCGTTCGCCGACCGCATCCGTCCCGCGGGCGTCAGCGCGATCTCGAAGCCCGCGGTCGCGGCGTGGTCCTTCAGGTTTGCGCCAACGGGTAGGCCGTCGTCGAGCCCGACGCCCGATCGCAAGAGGATCGCGGGCGAGTGAATCGCACCCGCGCTGACGATCACGTCACGCCCGGCGATCTCCTCGCCCGTGGCTGTTCGAACTCCGGTCGCGTGCCGCCCGTCGAGCAGCACCCGGTCGACGAGCACGTCGCCGCGTACTTCGAGGTTCGCGCGCGCCCGTGCGGGCTCGAGGTAGGCGTCGTTCGTCGAGACGCGCCGGCCGTCGCGCAAGGTCAGCGCAGCGCGACTGACCCCGGTGGCGTCGACCGCGTGGTAGTCGTCGCACACCGGGTAGCCGCGATCGCCCAATGCCGTCCGCAGCGCCCGGTCGAGCGGCGGCAGCTCGTCGAACGGCAGCCGCGACAGGGGGATCGGGCCACCCTTGCCGTGCAACCCGTCGCCGCCGTAGTCGAGGTCGTCCTCGACGCGCAGGAAGGCCGCGAGCATCTCGGGCCATCCCCAACCCGGACAGCCGAGCTCGTGGGCCCAGCGCTCGTAGTCGTCGACCGTGCCGCGGATGGCGCCCATCGCGTTGATCGAGGACGACCCGCCCGCGCCCCGCCCCCGTACGTACACCGCCGCGGGCTGCCCCGCGACACGCGTCGCGACGAGGTTCGGCCAGATACGCCCCGGCTCCATCATCGCGTTGAAGAAGTTGCTCGCGCGCAGGCCGGTCGGAGCATCGGCGGTGCGGTGATCCGGCCCGGCTTCGAGCAACAGCACCGAGGTGTTCGGATCCTCCGACAATCCCGCTGCGACCACCGCGCCCGCCGAGCCGGCGCCAACGACGATGACGTCATACGCGGTCACGGCGCTCCCCAGTCGGCTCGTCGATGCGCAGAACGACCAGCGCGATGTCGTCTTGGCGACGCGTCTGGGGAAGCCGATCGATGACCGAGCTGTAGATGGCCTCGGCGATGTCGCTCGCCGTACCCGATGCTGCAGCATCGGTGATCAGGGCGATGACGTCCTCGAGGTCGAGTCCGTGCGGTGGCGGCAGGTCCGCGATGCCGTCGGTGTAGAACACGACGACGTCATTCGGGCCGATGACGGTCTCTGCGGTCGTGGTCGAATGGTCGTCGAACGCGCCCAGGAGGGTCCCTGGTTCGCCGAGCGTCGCGGCCTCGCCCCCTGCCCGGACGACGACGGGCAGCGGATGACCTCCCGAGCTGCTGATCAGTCGGTGTCGACCGTCCGCGACGGGCTCGAGGGTGGCGTAGCAGGTCGTGCAGAAAAGGTCACGGCCCGAGTGCAGGATCGCCTCGTTGATCCAATCGAGCACGGCCGCGTGACCCTGGCTGTGGCGTGCCGCGGCGCGAACGGTGTGACGCACGATGCCGGTCACGGCGGCGGCGTTGGCGCCGGTACCACAGACATCGCCGATCACGATCGCCCACCGATTGTCGGTCAGCGCGAACAGATCGTAGAAGTCACCCCCGACCAAGGCGGCTTCGCCCGCGGGCCAGTACCGCACGGCGACATCGACCCCCGGGACCGACGGCACGCTGGGTGGGAGGAGCGCAGCTTGCAGCGTGGCCGAGATGAAGCGGTGCTCATCAGTGATCCAGATGTTCTCGAGGGCTTCCGCGATGCGACCGGCCGCAGCCCGTGCCAGCGCGACGTCCTGCAAGTCGTAATGGCGACCCGACTCGGCACTCACGAACTGCATCGCGCCGATGACACCTCGCTTGGTCGTCAGCGGGACCGTGATCACGCTCGTCAGACGAAGCGCGTCGATGATCTTCTGCGCTTCGCCGCGGTCGATCGTCGACCGCTCGAGCGCCTGATCGATCACGCGTTGGTCGACGTCGGGAACGTACTCGACCCTTCCCGTTCGGATGACGGCGGGGACGCCCGCCTCCCCCGTCGGATCGAAGGGATATCGCTCGGAGAGCTCTTTGGCCCACTCGACCTTGGCGGGATCTGAATGCGCGACCTCGAGCTCGACTTCAGCACCGGCATCGGGCAGGAAGTGCAATGAGCACCAGTCGCCGAGCCGCGGGACGGCCGCCGCGGTCACCGACCGCATGAACTCGCGGTGATCCGTCGCGCCGGTCGACGCATCGGTGAGCCCGGCCAGGAACTCGAGACGTTCTCGCTGTCGAAGCTCACGCTCCGCCGATTCGCGGGCTTCGGTGGCCAGTCGCCGGGCCTCGGCCTCCGCCGCCTTCGTGGCGGTGATGTCGCCCGTGCATCCGATCGTGCCGGTCACCAGCCCGGCGCCGTCGAGCGTGACGCTGCCCCGACCCTGGAGCCAGTGCACGGACCCGTCCGGCCAGACGACGCGATGGTCGACCTGGTAGCTCGACTTGGACTCGACCGCCCTCCTGACCACTCGCAGCACGTCGTCGCGATCCTCCGGGTGCAACAGCGACAGATAGGTGTCGAAGCTGCCGTCGAACGTGCCCGGCTCCAGTCCGAACAGTCGCTCCAACCGCTCGTCCCACGTGACCGCGCCCGTTGCGATGTCCCATCGCCACGTCCCCAGATCACCGGCATCGAGCGCCAGCTGGAGGTGCTGGGACAGATCAGCCGCCTGCTGCTCGGCCAGCCGCTGGTCGGTCACGTCGTCCGCGGCCGAGACGGTCCCCACGATCGTCCCGTCCTCACTCCGCAGAGGGGTCACGACGGCGAACACCCGAAACGGCGTTCCATCACGGCGCAGCACGCTGAAGTCGCCCGTCCACGTCTGGCCACCGACGACCGCGCGGAGCACCTCGCTTCGGGGCTCAGGCTGGGTGGCGAGCTCGACGACGTCAGAGATCCGGGCGCCGATCACCTCGTCTGCCGCCCAGCCGTAGAGCGCCTCCGAGACGCGGTTCCAACCGACGATCACTCCGTCGACGTCGGTGACGACGATCGCGCGGGGAAGGGCGTCGAGCACCCACTCGGTTCGCCTGAAGGCCGCCAGCGCCAGCGGGTCGATTCCCGACGTCATCGGAGAGCCTCGTGGCGGGGTCAGGCCCGACTGCCCGGCGGCACCGCCGTTCGTAGCCAACGAACGGCGGCGATCGTCGTCGCTGCCTGGCCCGGCATCCCGACTAGTGGGACCGCGCAAGCTCTGCCCAGACAATCTTGCCGTCGGGTACGAGCTCGGTCCCCCAGCTCGTCGAGAGCCCGGCCACGAGCGCGACCCCTCGTCCGCCGAGCGCGTCCGGCGCGACGTCGCGTCGCGTCGGCAGCGCAGGACTGAGATCGTGGACCTCGATCTTGACGGCCGCGTCGGAACGGCGAACCGAGACCCGGAAGGGACAGCTCGCATGGAGGAGCGCGTTGCTCGCGAGCTCGGAGACGACCGCCGTGGCATCGTCGACCAACTCGTCCTGATCCCACGCGGTGAGCGTCTGACCGACGAGGCGCCGGACGGCTCGAGCTGCGAGCGGAACGGCCAGGAAGAGCTGGGAGCGCTCGGCGATCGCCTCCATCGCGAGACCGGTGGCCGCTCCAGACGCGTAGCTGCTGGGCGCGACGACACCCGAATGCTCGTCGCAGACCCTGCGGGCTGCGGTCAGGTCGTCGTTGCCCGCCACCGCCGACATGGGATAGGCGCAGTAGAGCGCGAACCGGTAGTCCCGCGCGAGCTCGTTCCAGAGCGCCTCCAGCTCGATTGCGCCCGTCACATTTCCTTGCTGCCAAAGCAACGCGACCATCTCTCCGAAGGCCCGCACGGGCCTACATCTGTCGACCGCTTCGGCGATGAGCCCTCCGACCACCGCCATGAACCGGCCGCGGTCGGGTGCGCCGTCGATCATGAAGCTCGACAGCACCTCGCCGGCATCGAGGCAGACGTAGCGCGCGGGGCCGCATGCGCCATCGGTGAGACGCCGGGCGAGCACCGCATCGATGGCGTCGCGATGGGCTTGCGTTGCCAGCACGACGAGGACCTCGTCGTCATCGAGCTCGTCGGTCAGGAACCCACCCACGTCGCGGACCAGATCGGCCTCGTCGTCGTAGAAGTTGACGATGTGACCGCAGCATTCTCGAAGGGGCTGCGATCGGGACATGACGATCAATTTACCCACCGCGGCTCGTTCCAAGCGAAGGCCCGTCAGGAGCCCGGTCGAGTCGCGTTGCCCGGGGGTTTGTCGTCCGGGGATTTGGGAACCGACGTCATGCCCGCAATGTCCCTGGAGCGATCCTTGGCAGTACGCGCATGCTTCCCCCCCACCGCCGCCAGCGTGCGTGCCGCTCGATCCTTCGTGGGCAGCGCCGTCGACGGACCCGCTGAGGTGCGTGACACGGCGGTTCTCCTGACGAGCGAGCTGGCGACCAATGTCGTCCGCCACGCAGCGACCGACTTCGAGGTCGCGCTCCGCCCGCTGAATGCGACGACCGTGCGGGTCTGCGTGATCGATCAGAGCGTCGGCGTGCCTGTGATCCGCGAGAAGCCGGACGATGCAGAGGCCGGACGGGGGATGACGCTGGTCGCGACGCTCGCAGCGGCGTGGGGCGTCGACCGGCAACCGCACGGCAAAGCCGTCTGGTTCGACCTCGCGCCGGTCAGTCTTCGGGCTGGATCAGGTGCGACAGGCCCGTGACCTCGAGGACGCTCCGCGTCTGCGCCTGAGGTCCGCGCACGACCAGGGCGCCACCCGTGCGCTCGAGCTGCTTGTGGGCCCGCACGATCACGCGGACACCCTGCGAGTCCATGAAGTCAACACCAGCCAGGTCGAGCACCACCTGTGGGTGACCGCGCCCGATGACGACACGGAGCGCTTCCGACAGCTGTGGCGCGGTGGCCACGTCGATGTCACCAGTGGCGACGACGACGTGGTCGTCGTTGGTAGAGAAGGCAGGTTCCGGCACTGGCTTGGGTGACGACAGGTCAAGCTTGGGTCCTCGAGGGGTGATCAAAGCGTAATCAAAACGTCAGCCAAGACGCGTCGCCGGGCTACGAGACTCGGCACGATCGCTGATTGTGGCCGGAGCCTGCTCGGCGATAGCTTCGGCCTCGGCCACCGGAGCACCGAATTGCAGCAGCCGCCCTCCGAACGCGATCGAGCAGAGCGCCAGCCATCCCCACCCCACCGCCATGCCGGCGAGCACATCGGTGAACCAGTGCACGCCGAGCATGACCCTGCTCGCGGCAACGAGCGTGGCAAGGCCCACCGCACCCCCGGCGAGCAGGTTGCGAACCGCACGCGGACGCCCGCGACCCAGGAGCAGCGCCACGACCGCGAGCGTGGCCGCGGCGGCGGCCGCGTGCCCGGAGGGGAACGACGAGCCTGAATAGCCCGTCAGCTGATGGACGGACGGCCGCTGCCGGTCGACAACCGCCTTGACGATGTTCACGATCGCGAACTGACCCAGGACCGTGAGCGCGAGCAGCGCCGGGATCGCCCGATTCGGGCGTCGCCTGTACTCGAGCACGCCGACCACCCCGGCGATGGCGATCACGCCGACGGTTCCGCCGAGGAGGCTGATGTCGCGCAGGCCACGGGTCGAAACGGGCGTGGCGTGCTCGGCGCCCCAACGGGCAAACGCGAGGTCCCACGACGCCAACCCCGAGTGGGTCCGAACCATCAGCAGCAGGAGACCAATCGCCGTGATCACGCTGGCGAGCGCGGCGACTGCGACGGTCAAGACCAGACCGGTTGCCGCGGACGGATCGATGTGCCGACGCAGCAGGAGCCGGAGCCGAGGGTGCTCACGTACCTCGGTCCTCACGATCGAGGAGTCCTCCGCGAGGCGCGGCGCGACCGGGTCGATTCGGGGCCAACGACGGGCGAGCGCCCAGCCGAGGAGACCGGCGGTGACTGCAGGGACGAAGACGCTCGCGAGGATCACCAGAGTCTCATTTCAGTACCGAACTCACCACCGTCCGAAACGGGCGTCGTCACTGCGACGTTTGGGAGGGTCGCGATTTGGTAACGGTGGCCAAATGGCGAGCGCGTCTACGCACGCCACCCGCCCTCGAGACAACGAGCCCCCGAGCGACGCGTGGCCCACACGAGTCGGGGACATCGGCCCCGAGCGGACCGGCCTTCGGGCCCGCTACCCGCGTGCGACCGCAGCGGCATCGGTCCTCGTCGCCGGGTACGTCGCAGTCGGCGTGGCCATGCTCGCGCTCGGCCTGCTCGTGACGAAGGTGCTCGCGGGCGGCCCCGTCGGGAGGGCCGACGTGGAGGCGACCCGATGGTTGTCGGAGCATCGCGATGGCGCCCTCGACCTCCTCACGAGCGTGCTGTCGAGATCCGCGGACACGGCCGGTGCCGTAGCGATCGCGTTGCTCGTGGTGATCATCCTCGCCCGCCGGCGGCGCTGGCGCGACGCGGGGGTGCTGGTGGCGGGGCTCGGCCTCGAGCTGTTCACCTTCCTCGCGGTGAACTTCCTGGTCGATCGACCCCGGCCCGCAGTCCCGAAGCTGGGGTCCGTCCCCTCGACGTCGAGCTATCCGTCCGGGCACAGTGCCGCCGTCCTCGTCATCTACGCCTCGATCGCGATCTTCGTCTCCGCCGGTGGTGCCCGTCAGGCGTCTCGCGTGCTGGCCTGGGCCGCAGCCGTGATCATGCCGACGGCGGTCGGGTTCGCCCGGGTCTACCGCGGGATGCACCATCCCCTCGATGTCGCAGCGGGCCTCGTGATGGGGGCCGCGGTGTTGTTCGTCGCGTTCGCCGCGTTTCGGGCCGCGGACGTCGCCGCACGCGGCGCGCCGGAATCGAACGGGTCCGCGCCACTCGAGCGAGAACGGGTCTGATGGAACGCGTCGCCGTCGTCGCCCATCAACGGAAGTCCCTCGACGGCGGCCTGCCCGACCTCCGCAGGCAGTTGGCCGACGCGGGAGTCGAGGAGCCCCTCTGGTTCGAGGTCCCCAAGAGCAGGAAGGCGCCGAAACGTGTTCGGGACGCGATCCGGCAGGGTGCCGAGCTGGTCCTGGTCTGGGGCGGTGACGGCATGGTGCAGCGCTGCATCGACGTGCTCGCGGGCCACGACGTCGCCCTCGGGATCCTGCCGGCCGGCACCGCGAACCTGTTGGCAACGAACCTGGGGATCCCGCACGACCTCGACGAGGCCCTTCGGGTGGCGTTGTCGGGTCGCAACCGACGGCTCGACGTCGGGCGCGTGAACGGGGAGCACTTTGCGGTCATGGCCGGTGTGGGTTTCGACGCGCGCATGATCGGAGGGGCCGACGGCTCCAGCAAGGACAAGCTGGGCCGGCTCGCGTACGTGCGGAGCGGCGTGAAAGCCACGCGGGCCGGGGCCGCCAAGGTCCGGATCAAGGTCGACGGCGTCCGGTGGTTCAAGGGCGCGGCGACGTGCGTGCTCGTGGGCAATGTGGGCACCGCTACGGGCGGGCTCGTCGTGTTCCGTGACGCGGAGCCCGACGACGGCGTGCTCGACGTCGGCGTCGTTACCGCCAAGGGCAGCCTGCAGTGGTTGCGACTTCTCTCTCGCGCCGCGCGCAAGGAGCCGGGCCGGTCGCCGTTCGTGCACATGACCCGGGCGCGCAAGGTGGATGTGCGCCTCGATCGTGACGTGCTCTACGAGCTCGACGGCGGCAGCCGCTCGAAGGTGTCGCGGCTCAGGTTCCGGGTCGAGCCCGGCGCGATCACCGTGCGGGTGCCGGCGTGAGCACGGCTCAACTCGTTCCCGAGACCTGGGAGCTCAGCGGGGACGACGCCCGCGCCACCTTGAAGCGGTGTGGGCGGCGGCGACTCCTGAGCGACGCGTTCCAGCGGCTGCGATGGTCCGACGGCTTCAGCCACGCGCGTTCGATGGCGTTCATGGTGTCCCTCGGCGCCATCCAAGGGATGATCGCCTTGGTCGGCTTGGCGCGGGCCTTCGGCGATGGTGGGATCAGCGACGTCATCGTGCGCTCGGTCAAGGGCGCCGCGCCCGGCCCCGTTGCCGACCTGCTCACCACCACCATCTCGCAGGCGCAGCGGGCCGGTGCGTCGCACAACTACATGGGCCTTGCCTTCGGTGTCATCGGCTGGCTCATCACCGCCACGACCGCCATGGGCCAGCTCGAGCGAGGTCTGAATCGCATCTACGGTGTCGAGAAGGATCGACCCGCGCTGCACAAGTACGGCTTCGCGCTGGCGCTCGCGGTGAGCGTGGGTGCTCTCCTCACGGCTGCGGTCGGCGTGCTCGCGTTCGGGCGGGCCATCAGCCACTCGATCGGCAACCCCGCCTGGGCGCGCGCCTGGGACGTCGCCGCCTGGCCGGTCGGAGTCGGCCTCGCGCTCGCGGCCATCGCGTTGCTGTTCCGTTGGTCCCCACGCCGCCGCCAACCGGCATGGTCGTGGCTCGTGTTCGGATCGTCCGTCGCCGTCGCGCTGTGGTTCGTGATGACGGTCGGCCTCGGGGAGTTCTTCTCGCGCAGCGCTTCCTTCGGCCGGACGTACGGCCCGCTGGCCGGCATGGTGGCGCTCCTGCTCTGGTCACTCCTCACTTCCATCGCGCTGTTCTTCGGTGCCGCGATCGCGGCCCAGCTGGAAGCGGTGCGCGCCGACGCCGCGTCCCCCCAGGACCAGCAGAAGGTCGCCGAGTCGGAGCCCGACGCAGGCCCTTCGAGCGCGTCGTCGTCGCCTCAGGTGCCCGCACTCGGGCGCGCATGACCGCGGACGACCCGACCCAGCGGGCGCGGCGGGTCCTCGAGGGAGTGCTCGGCGTACCTGTCACCGAAGGCAACCGAGTCGACCCGCTCCGCAACGGTTGCGAGATCTTCCCTGCCATGTTCGATGCGATCGAGAAGGCCGAGCACACGATCGACTTCCTCACGTTCATCTACTGGCGGGGTGAGGTCGGGTCCCATCTGGCCGAGGTGCTCGCCAAGAAGGCGAAAGCCGGTGTGCGCGTGCGCGTCCTGCTCGACGCATACGGAGCCCGACCGATGGATCCGGCCGCGATCGACATCATGCACGACAACGGGGTCGTGCTGCGATGGTTCCGACCGCTCAACCGCTTTCGCCCGCTCGAGACCAACCACAGGACCCACCGCAAGGTGATGATCGTCGATGAGGCGGTGGCGTTCACCGGCGGAGTCGGCATCGCCGACGAGTGGAAGGGTGACGCCCGCAACGAGCACGAGTGGCGTGACACCCACTTCCGCTTCGAGGGCCCCGTGGTCGACGGGCTACGCGCCGCGTTCCTCGACAACTGGGTCGAGACCGACCCCGTCCTCTTCGACGACGTCGACCGCTTCCCCCATCAACCTCAGCCCGGTCACGCACGTGCTCAGTGCGTACGCGGGGCTTCGGAGACGGGATGGAGCGACATCGCTACGCTCTTCCGGACGCTGGTGCAGCTGGCGGCGGAACGGGTGCGCATCGCGACCGCCTACTTCGTGCCCGACGACGACCTCACCGATCGCCTGTCTGACGCCGTGCAGCGCGGCGTGAGCGTCGAGGTCCTCCTGCCGGGGCCGCACGCCGACAAGCGCTTCGTGCAGATCGCCGCCGAGGCGACCTACCAGCGCCTGCTCGAGATCGGCGTCAGGATCTGGAACTTCCAGCCGAGCATGCTGCACGCCAAGGTCATGACGGTCGACGGCTGTCTCGCCAACATCGGCTCCGCCAACCTCAACAGCAGGTCGATGGCCCTGGACGAGGAGATCAACGTCGTCGTGCTCGACCCGTCCCTGGTGAAGACGCTGGACGAGCACTTCGACGACGACCTCGAGCGCTGCGCGGAGATCGAGCCCGGTCGCTGGGAGGAACGCTCGGCGACGCAGCGGGCGTACGAGCGGCTCGCCACGCCGATCCGACGCTTCTTCTGAGCCGGCTCACCGACCGCCTTCACGGCCGCGGCCCCGGCACGGGCCGGTCGTGGGCGTCGTGTCCGGCCTGCAGGTGTCGCACCTGTCGGGAGGACAGCGGCTCGAAGGGCCCCGCGACTTCGGATCGGAGCGGTTCGAGGACGACGCACACATGGTCGCCTCCGTCATCGAACGCACCGATCCGACGTGCGACCAGGCGGTTGGGGCAGTCGTCGAGGAGTGGGACACCGTCGGGCCCCTCGGTCCACCGGCACCGGCCGAACTTGTCGATCTCGTCGCCGGTCTGCGCGCCGAAGAGGGTGGCCAGCTCCGTGTCGGTCGCCGCGAGCGCGTGCACGGCGAACGTCTCGGCGAAGAGGGCGACGCGAAAGCTGTAGTTGGCCTTGGACAGCCAGACCGCGAAGCGCTCGGGGTCGATGCTGCTCTGGGTGTGAAAGCCCACGAGGCAACCGGCGCGCTCACCGGCCGTCGCGGTCGTCACGACGATCATCGGGTAGTCGAGCTGCGCGATGAGGTCCTTGAACGCTGCCCCGCGGTTCGCCACGCGATCAACACTAAGACGTCGAGAGCTCCGCCCTCAGCTCGCGCCGAAGCAGCTTCCCGGTCTCGTTGTACGGGAGCTCCGTGCGAATCTGGATCTGCGCGGGACGGCGCGAGGAACGAAGGTGCACGTGCACCCAGTCCTGCAGCTCGGCCTCTGTCGCTCGGCCGTCGTCGACGAGGACGACTGCGGCCGCCACGGCCTCGCCCCACTCGTCGTCGGGCACGCCGACCACGGCGGCCTCCGCCACCGAGGGGTGCTCCAGCAACACGTCCTCGATCTCGCCGGGCGAGATGTTCTCGCCGCCTCGCACGATGACGTCGTCGAGCCGACCGTCCACGTACAGATAGCCGGCGTCGTCGAGGCGACCGCCGTCGTTGGTCGGGAACCAGCCGTCGTCGTTCAACGCTCGCTCCCGGCCCAGGTACTCGCCGGACACCTGCTCGCCTCGGACCCAGATCTCGCCGCGCACGCCGGTGGCGACCGGCCGTCCGTCGGCGTCGCGGATCTCGAGCTCGAGGCTCGGCAACGGCTTGCCGACCGAGCCCAACCGGGCGCGTGCCGCCGGCTCGCGGCTGGCGAAGGCCTCGCGGTGGTCCTCCGCGGTGAGCACGGCGACGGTGGAGGACGTCTCGGTGAGCCCGTACGCGTTCACCAGGCCGACATGGGGAAGCAGCGTCATCGCCCGCTCCACCACCGCTGCAGGCATCCGGCCGCCGCCGTAGGAGAGGTGCCGGAGCGCGGGCAGCCCTTCGTCGCGCTCGAGGACGTCGAGAATGCGGCCGAGCATGGTGGGCACGACCATGGCGTGGGTCACCTCCTCGGCGCGGGCCGTCTGCACCCAGGCGGCCGGGTCGAACTGGGACAGGTACACGATCCGCCTGCCGGACCAGACCGAGGTCAGGACCGCGGCGATGCTCGCGACGTGGTACGGCGGAACGCTCACGAGCGCGGCCTCGCCGGGATCGGCGCCGAGGAACTCGACGCTCTCCAGGACATAGGCGGTGAGGTGGCGGTGCCGCAGGACCGCGGCCTTGGGCTCGCCCGTCGTGCCACTCGTGAACAGCAACACCGCGATCGCGTCGGGGTCGGTGGCCTCCGGCGGGGCGGCTCCGACGCGAGCACCGAGCAGGTCGTCGCGGGTGACGAGGTCGAGGCCGGGAACGCCGCCGCCCACCCGCGAGGCCCGCGACGGATCGACGACCGCCACGGCCGGTGCCACGCGCATCAACACCGCGACGAGCTGCGAGTCGGCGAGGCGGTAGTTCAGCGGGACGTAGGGCACCGCCGCCATCGCCGCTCCGAAGAGGCCGACCGGCACCGCTTCCGAGTTGAGGTCGACGGTGACGAGGCGCTCGGCGCCCAGCTCGGCCAGGAGGCACGCGGCCGCCCGGGAGCGCCCGAGCAACTCGGCGTAGCTGAGCGCGCCACGGTCGGGTGAGCTGACCGCGACGCGGTCGCCGAGCGACTCGGCCGCCATCTCGAGCAGCATGGCGATGTTCATCTCGAACCCCCCATGATGCCGCCGAACCGGCGCGCGACGGCGACCGGAGCTACCGTCCGCCGTCGGATGACGACGGCAACCCCCCGAGGGATCTGACGCGATGACGGTCAAGGACCAGGCCGCGGTCGTCGGCGTGGGCTCGACGCCTTACTACAAACGAGGCGAGTCGTGGCCGCAGACCCTGATCGAGATGGCGTGCAAGGCGACCATCACCGCGCTCGACGACGCGGGCCTCACGGTCGACGACCTCGACGGGTTCGCCCTCTACTCGGGCGGGTTCGACACCTCGCTGATCGCGCAGATCCTGGGCGTGCCCGAGGTGCGCTTCACCGCGACGCTCACGGGTGGAGGCGGTGGATCCGCCGGCTCCGTCGGCCTGGCGGCCGCTGCGATCCACGCCGGGATGGCGAACGTCGTCGTCAGCCTGATGACACTTGCGCAGGGAGGGCAGCGGTTCGGCTCGATCTTCGCCCGGAAGGAGACGCGGGTTGCGGCGGGTGGTGGCCCCTACTCCTCGGTCCCGCGCACACCCGAGAACGACTTCCTCGGCCCCTCCGGGCTCGCCGGACCCGGGCAGATGTTCGGGCTGCTCGCCCGCCGGCACATGCACCAGTACGGAACGAAGCGCGAGCACTTCGCCGAGGTCGCCATCTCCACCCGTGACAACGCCATACGACGGTCCACGTCGATCATGCGGACGCCGCTCACGCTCGACGAGTACTTCGAGGCGCGGATGATCGCGGATCCGCTCTGTCTCTACGACTTCTGCCTCGAGTCGGACGGCGCGGTGGCGGTGATCACGACTTCGGCGGAGCGGGCGCGCGACCTGCGCCACCCGCCCGCGTATGTCGTGGGGTCCGCCAACGGCGGTGCAGGACGGTGGGGTCAGGCCATCAGCTGGTTCGGCATGCCCGAGGAGTACTTCGCCTCGTCGGGCCACCGTCCTGTCGCCACGCGCGTCTACGAGATGGCGGGCGTTGGTCCCCGAGACATCGACGTCGCGCTGCTCTACGACCACTTCACACCGATGGTGCTCATGCAGCTGGAGGACTACGGGTTCTGTGCCATCGGTGAGTCCGGCCCGTTCGTCGCCGAGGGAAGCATCCGGTGGCCGAACGGGTCGATCCCGGTCAACACGCACGGAGGCAACCTCTCGGAGGCGTACGTCATCGGGATGACGCACGTGCGCGAGGCCGTCGAGCAGATCCGAGGGACCGCGGTCAACCAGGTCGAGGGGGCGGAGCTCGCGCTCGTCACCGGTGGTCCTGCGTCCATTCCTGTCAGCGCGCTCATCCTGAGGAGGTGACCATCGAACGCACGCGGATCTTTCCCGAGATGCCCGACTTCATGGCCGAGCTCGCGCCCGACCCGTGGACCGAACCGTTCTGGCGGGCTGCCGGCGAGCACCGGCTCGTCGCCCCCCGATGCACCAACTGCGGCACGTTCCGCATGCCGCCCGTGCCCTTCTGCCACACGTGTCGTCACCAGGACGTCGAGTGGGTGGAGCTGTCCGGTCGGGGCACGGTCTTCACGTTCGTCATCACCCGTCGCGCGCTGATCCCCCAGCTCGAGGACGCGGTGCCGAACGTCGTCGCCGTCATCGACCTCGAAGGCGCCCCCGGCTGCCGGCTCGTGAGCAACGTGTTGGAGGTCGACCCCGAAGCCGTCGAGATCGGCCTGCCGGTCGTCGTGGCCTGGGACGACGTCAACGAGACGGTGACGATTCCCCGCTTCGTGCCCGACGAGAGCCGGTCATGATGCGCGGGTGACCGATCTTCGCATCGCGGGCCACGACCTCGAGCTCGCGGCGACCGCGTACGGCGACCCGGCGAACCCTCCGGTCGTGCTGCTGCACGGCGGCGGCCAGACCCGCCACGCGTGGGGCACCGCCGGCAACGCCTTCGCGGCCCGCGGTCGATACGCGCTGTCGGTCGACCTGCGCGGCCACGGCGACAGCCAGTGGGCACCCGACGGCGACTACGGCATGGGCGCCTTCGCGAGTGACGTGCTCGCCGTCTCCGCCGCGCTGCCACAGCGCCCGGCGCTCGTCGGCGCGTCCCTTGGTGGCCTCGCGTCGCTCGTCGCAGTCGGCGAGTCGGACGATCCGGTGGCGACCGCGCTCGTGCTCGTGGACGTCACACCGATGGTGGAGATGGACGGTGCCATGCGCATCCGGAACTTCATGCTCGAGGGCATGGGCGGATTCAAGCGCTTGGAGGATGCCGCGGACGCCATCGCCGCGTACATCCCGAGCCGGCCCCGACCGCGCGACCTCTCGGGACTGCGCAAGAACCTGCGTCAACGCGACGGCAAATGGCACTGGCACTGGGACCCTCGCTTCGTCCGCGGCCGGGACGGCATCGACGGACAGGAAGGGCTCGTCGACCACGACCGCCTCGCCGCGGCGGCACGGCGGGTCAGCGTCCCGACCCTGCTCGTTCGCGGACGGATGAGCGACATCGTCAGCGAGGACGGCGTGCGAGAGCTGCGAGAGCTGATCCCCCACGCGGAGGTCGTCGACGTCGCGGGAGCCGGGCACATGGTGGCCGGCGACCGCAACGACGCGTTCAACGGCTCGGTGACCGAGTTCATCGAACACACCGTGCCCGCGCATTGAGCAGCCCGCACCTTTGCAGAGGTACGGCAACTCGCCGCGAGGGCCGCCTCCACGACGAAGCGCGAGGATAGCGACATGACCGACACGTCCCCGACACGAGTCGTCATCGTGGGTCAGGGCTACGTCGGCCTGCCGCTCGCGATGCGAGCCGTCGAGGTCGGCCATCACGTCGTCGGGTTCGACATCGCCCACGATCGGGTCAAGCGCCTCAGCGGCGGCGAGTCCTTCGTGGAGGACGTGCCTGCCGACGTCCTCGGCGCCGCCCTCGCCACCGGCCGCTACGAGCCCACATCGGAGCCTCGGGGCTGCGCCGGCTTCGACGTCGCCGTCATCACCGTCCCGACCCCACTCCGCGAGGGCGTCCCCGACCTCTCGCACATCGAGGAATCTGCCCGCGTCCTGGCCCGGTTCCTGCGGCCGGGTGCCACCGTCATCCTCGAATCGACCACCTACCCGGGCACCACCGAGGAGCTGGTGCTCCCGATCCTCGAGGAGGGCTCGGGCCTGTCCGCCGGGCGCGACTTCCACATGGGCTACAGCCCGGAGCGCATCGACCCCGGCAACCCGACCTGGAACGTGGTCAACACGCCGAAGGTCGTCTCCGGAATCGACGCCGCCTCACTCGAGGCCGTCAAGGGCTTCTACGACAGCATCGTCGAGCAGACGGTGCCCGTGAGCAGCCCCAAGGAAGCGGAGCTGACCAAGCTGCTCGAGAACACCTTCAGGCACGTGAACATCGCGTTGGTCAACGAGCTGGCGATGTTCGCCAGTGATCTCGGCATCGACGTGTGGGAGGCGATCGACGCCGCCTCCACCAAGCCGTTCGGCTACCTCAGGTTCACACCGGGCCCGGGTGTCGGTGGCCACTGCCTCCCGATCGACCCGAGCTACCTCTCGTGGCGTGTGAAGCGCGCGCTCGGGCAGTCGTTCCGCTTCGTCGAGCTGGCCAACGACGTCAACGACCACATGCCCGACTACGTGGTGAGTCGCCTGACAGTGGCGTTGAACCGCGCACACAAGGCCGTGAACGGGAGCCGCGTGCTGCTGCTCGGGCTCAGCTACAAGAAGAACACCGGCGACGCCCGGGAATCGCCGGCCATGGTCGTCGCCGACCGGCTGCTGGCGCTCGGTGCGGAGGTGAGGGCGGCCGACCCCTACGTCCTTTCCGAGCAGGTCGACCGACGGATCTCGCTGGTCGACGTCTCCGACGATGAGGTGCAAGCTGCCGACGCGGTCGTCGTCCTCACGGATCACGACGCGTTCGACTACGAAGCCTTGGCGCGTGCCCGTTACGTGCTGGACACGAGGAACCGGCTCAAGGGCGACAACGTCGAGCGCCTGTAGCTAGCTCAGATCCGTTTGATCGTCGCGAGCCACGCCGGTGCGCCGTCGTCGTGGTATCTCGTCTGAATCCGGTCTGGTTCGATGGCGACGACATTCCATCCATCGCCGGGGGTGAACGCCGCTCTCAGCTCTTCCTGACTGATGGGGTGCGGGCCGGTATCGGGGCCACCGTCACTGAAGCACAACACATACAGGGTTCCATCGTGCTCGGTCACCGACGCCAGACTCGCCACGTATCCTCGTCGCTCGTCGCGGTCGAAGGTGTGGAACAGTCCGCAGTCCAACACCGTCTCGAACCTGCGCCCCAAACGCTCCAGCTGGAACGCGTCAGCCGCAGCGAACTCAACCTCGATCCCGCGGTCGTCGACCTTCTCTCGGGCGATTGCCAGTGCCGTCTCAGCGACGTCAACGCCCAGAACCGACAATCCCAGCGAGGCGACGTGAAGCGCGTTCTCGCCGGTCCCGCAGCCCGCATCGAGCACCGCTCCGGCGAATCCACGTTCGGATGCCAAACGCACGATTGCCGGCTGCGGCCGGCCAATATCCCAAGGCGCGGGGCCGTCGTGGTACGACGCATCCCAGGGCAGTCCCGTCAGCCGTTCGTGACTGGTTGGGTGCCGGCCACTGAACAGATCGTCAGCGAGGGTTCCTGATCGTTCCGACAACGTCGTCCCCTTCCTGCGACTGATCTGGCCACCCGCATCGTCGCACGGCAATCCACAGGTCTTACAGGTCTTGAAGGTCTTGACGATTCCTCTTCACCGAGATGGGGAGGGCGACGGTGTTGTCGTTGAGATTCCGAGTCGCCGGCGGACGATGTTTCTGGCCATGTCGAGCGCGGCGGGGTCTCCGCGTAGGACGAAATTCGTGTTGGCGGCGAGAATGATGCCGTTCAGTTCGAAGGTGAGTGCGTCCGGGTCCTCGTCGGCGGAGAGCTCGTGTTGTTCGAGTGCGGTGACGACGAACTGGCGGATCAGTGCCGTGAACCCGCCTTGAAACGCGGCGATCTGTTCTTTGACGGGTCCCGGGCGGGTGCCCATCTCGAGAACTGCCCCGGCGAAGAAGCAGCCGCCTGGGAACGTGCGCCGCATGAGGTGGTCGAAGAAGGCGTCGCACACTGCGACGAGCTGAGCGACCCCCGGCGCGGCGGCGAGTGCCGGTTCGATGACCTCGGCTTGGAAGATCCGTCCCGCTTCCTCCACAGTGGCGAGCAGGAGATCTTGTTTCGAGCCGAAGTGGGCGTAGATGCCGCTCTTGCTCATGTCGAGCGCACCCGCGAGGTTGCCGATCGAGAGGCCCTCGAGTCCGTCGAGGGTCGCGAGGGACACGGCTTCGCGCACGATCGCTTCGCGGGTGCGTTCTCCGTCGGCGCGCGGCTTCCGCTGGTCGGGCACGTTGACACGATAGCACGATCGGTCGTACTATCTTGAAAACACGAACGGTCGTGCTTTTTCACTGTCAAGGCGGGTGTGTGACCACCCGAGGAGGAACCGTGACCGTGACCGTAGGCCACGAGAAGGTCGGAATCGCACCGTTCGACGGGACGACCGAAGCCACGATGACCTCGACCGCCGGCGTCCCCCACCGGGGCGTGCGCATCGACGTCAACGAGGTGTCCCGGCGGATCCGGGTCCGCCACCGGGGCGAGCTGACACTCCTCGAAGACGTGTCCTTCACGCTCTCGGCCGGTGAGCTCGTCGCGATCGTCGGATCCAGCGGCGCCGGCAAGACAACGCTGCTGGAGGCGATCGCCGGCATCGCCCCGGCATCCTCGGGGTCGGTGTCCTTCGACGGCGTCGACCTGCACGCCAACCTGGGGGCATTCCGCAGCGTGCTCGGCTACGTGCCACAGGAAGACATCATCCACGCCGACCTTCCTCTCCAACGCACGCTCCGCTACGCAGCGCGGCTCCGGCTCCCGTCGTCGGCGACCGCGGCCGAGGTCGACGACGCGGTCCGTGACGCGACCGACGCCGTGGGCTTGACCGGGCAAGAAGACGTCCGGGTCGGCTCGCTGAGCGGCGGGCAGCGCAAGCGCGCCAGCATCGCCGTCGAGCTGCTCACCGATCCGCACGTCTTCTTCCTGGACGAACCGACGTCCGGCCTCGACCCGGTCACCAGCGCGGAGCTGATCGCCCACCTGCGCCGGCTTGCCGATCGGTCGGCGACGGTCGTGTTCACCACGCACTCGCTCGACGACCTCGCCTTGTGCGATCGCATCGTGTTCATGACGCGAGGTGGGCGAGTGGGGTTCGTCGGGACCGTCGACGATGCGTTCGAGCAGTTCGGAGTCAGCTCGGTCCCCGAGCTGTACCGTCGCTTGGCCGACCCGGACGGCACCACCTTCGCAGCCGCCACGGCCGCTGCCGTACCTGCGCACGGCGCCCCTGCCCGAGACGTGATCAGGCGACCATTGGCGAGCGGGCTCACGCAGTGGGGTGTCCTCACGCGCCGGACGCTCGAGACGTTCGTGCGCAACCGCTTGACGCTCGCGATCCTGGTGGGGTCACCCGCGCTGGTCGTCGGCATGTTCGCCATCCTCTTCCGGCCCGGCGCGTTCGACTTCCAGGACCCGAGCCCGAGCTCGATGGTGATGATCGGCTTCTGGGTCGTCTTCGCCGCCTTCTTCTTCGGGCTCACCTACGGCTTGCTCCAGATTTGCACCGAGCGAACGATCCTGCGTCGCGAGCGCCTCGTCGGCCTGCGGCTCGGTGCGTACGTCGCGTCGAAGGTGACGATCCTCGTGCCGTTCCTCCTCTTCGTGGTTGTGGCGATGCTGGCTGTGCTTCGCCTGCTGGACCGCCTACCCAGTCGCTCACTGTCGACGTACGCCTCGATCGGGTTCGGACTGCTGCTGTGCGCGGTCGCGGCCCTCGGCCTGGGCCTGCTCACCTCCGCCGCGGTCGGAAACGTCGCGCAGGCGACGCTCGCCCTGCCGATGTTGTGCTTTCCTGCCGTGTTGTTCTCCGGTGCCATCCTCCCGGTGCACCTCATGGCACGAGCCGGCGCGGCCCTGAGCGTGGCGATCCCATCGCGCTGGGCCTTCGAGGCCATCGGTCACGACCTCGGGGCGCGCCGCATCCTCGCTCAGGGCGGCTCGCCACTCGGGCGTCCGCTGCTCGCGTCGTACGGCGACGCGGGCACACTGTCCACCGGCACCTACTGGGCAGTCCTCGTAGCGTTCGCGGTCGTGTTCCTGGTCGCCACCTGGGGTGTGCTCGTGCGCAGCACACGCAGATCGATGCGCTGAACGCCCCGCGCCGTGGACGAGACTCTCGTCCTACGAATCTGCAGGACCTCGACGACGACACCTTTGACATCGTCGTGAGCATCTTTGGCGCGATGTTCGCGCCAAGACCGTTTGACGTGGCCAAAGAAATGGTGCGCGTGACCCGCTCTGGCGGCCGGATCGTCATGGGGAACTGGGTTCCCAACGATCCGACACTGGTGGCACAGACCTTGAAGATCAGCGCCTCATACTCGCCCCCACGGCCGGAAGGATTCATCAGCCCCATGACGTGGGGGGTTGAGAGCAACGTCATCGAGCGGTTCGCCGTGGCGCGGGCGTCGGTAGAGTCCGGCGATGGCGGAACCCCCGTTCGATGCGCAGGAGCGGCTTGGGTTGTGCGTTCTCCTCGCCGAGCTCGGGCCCTTCGTTCCCACGCTCCTCGAAGGTTGGACTGCGAACGATCTCGCCGCTCACATCGTGTTGCGAGAACGCGACCTCATCGCCGGCCCTTGCATCGTTCTTCCTGGCGCCTTCCAGCGGTTCGCCGAGAGGCGCAGGGCCAGACTCGCGGAGAGCAAGGACTTCGCGTCGCTGGTCACGCGGATCCGCTCTGGTCCTCCCCTCGGGTTCTTCCGCATCGGATGGGTCCGGTCCGTCCCAAACCTGAACGAGTTCTTCGTTCACCACGAGGACTTGCGCAGAGCGAACGAGCTGGGACCCCGTGCCCTGGCGCCCGTGCTGGAGGCCGCCTTGTGGCGAAACGTGCGTCGAAGCAGCCGGTATCTGACTCGGCGTCTACGCGACGCCGGGCTCGACATGGAGTGGCCTGCGACCGGCGAGCGGATGACCGTTCGGCCGGGCGAGCCCAGAGCTCGACTCAGCGGTCCTCCGGGCGAGCTCCTCTTGTATGTCTTCGGGCGCCGGACCGCGGCGCAGGTCGAGGTGAGCGGATCACCGGAGGCTGTCGCGGCCGTGCAGCGCACGCACCTGGGCATGTGAGACCACCCTGCCGCGCGCGAGGCTCGGCGTGGGCCGCGTCTGCAAAGCTGCGGAGGTAGGACCAGTCGAGTCAGGAGGAGAGCCCAATGCATGCGGTTGTGATCACAGTCGGCATCGAGCCCGGGAAGGCCGACGAGGCGACGGCGATCCTGCACAACCAGGTCGTGCCCGACGTGAAGGCGACCCCGGGGTTCGTCAGCGGCACTTGGGCGCGGTCGGAGGACGGGACCAACGGGCACAGCCTCGTCCTCTTCGAGAACGAGGAGACGGCGAAGGCGGCCCTGGCCCAGGCCAAGCAGGGTCCGCCCCCTGGCGCACCCGTGAAGATCCTCTACGCCGAGGTGTACGAGGTCCTCGCCCAAGCCTGACCGATCATGTGCGTCGTCGCTTGCAGGCCTGGGAGTATCCGTGTCTGACGAACCGTACGTGCTTCAGCCAGGCGAGGGGCGTGCTATCGACCTCGGTAACTTCCTGATGTCAGTTAAAGCGACTGCCGAGGACACGAGCGGCGCTTTTACGCTTCTCGAAGCGACGGAGCCACGTAACTTCGGCCACCCGATGCACATCCATCGCGATGCGGCGGAAGCCTTCTACGTGTTGGAAGGCGAGTACATCATCTTCATCGGCGACCGAGAAGTTCGCGCTCCAGCGGGATCGTTCGTGCACATACCGGTCGGTGCGGTGCACGGGTTTCGCGTGGGTTCATCACCGAGCAGGAAGCTCAACTTGTATGTTCCACAAGCCATGGTGGGCTACTTCGACGAGCTCGCGGCGGCCATTCGTGAGGGCGACGTTAGCGACGAGAAGCTCGGAGCGATTGCCGAGCGGTACGGGGTGGAGGTCCTCGGTCCCGTGCCCGAGGGCTACGTCTGACCGCTCCGAACTGGCCGCTCGGCGCTCGCGGATCACTGGGCAATCTGGCGCGACGTAGTAGCTGGCCTCTGTCGGCTATCCCTCAGGAAGAAGGTCCACCGCCATGAGGCACCGCCGCGCCTCATCCACTCCGACGGCCTGCATGGCGTGAAACC
The DNA here is from genome assembly GCA_005888325.1 of Actinomycetota bacterium. Taxonomy (NCBI): domain Bacteria; kingdom Bacillati; phylum Actinomycetota; species Actinomycetota bacterium. The sequence continues at coordinate 108,835 of VAWU01000017.1, read as the reverse complement.
CTGCGGCACGGGCGCCTTCGACATTGATTGCATTGTCGTCGAGGAACAAGACGCGATCGCGTGGACGATCGAGAAGCTGCGCCGTCCGGTCGAAGATTTCGCGGTCAGGCTTCACGTAACCCATCTGGAACGACAGGAACCGAAAGTCGAAGGCGCTGAGCAGTTCCCAGCGGTTCTCGTGGTCGGTCCAGTGCAGCGCGTTCGTATTGCTCAGGCATCCGACCTTCACCTTGTTCCGGGCCTCGCGGACGAGCACGTCCGCTCCGGCGAGTGGTCCGCCTAGCCACGAACGAAAGGAATGCAAGAACGCATCAGGAGTGATCGGGAGCGCCCAGTCCCCAACGACGCCCTCGGCAAACTGTTCGGCAGAGCAACTCCCGCGTTCGAACGTGCGGACCCAGCGGCAGCCCAGCCAACGGCGCCAAATCTCGTCGTCGTGTTCGATTCCGGACAGTGACTTCATCGGTTGGACGCCACCGAAATCGAACAGCACACCGCCCAGATCGAACAGCACGACCTCGATCGCGGGCTCAGGCATCGAGCGATCGTACCCGCCGGCGAACCCGCCCGAACTCAAGCCGCTCGGCCGTCCCGGCGGATCCTAGGATCGACTCTTGGAGGACGAGGAGGAACGTCGATTTGGCCGATGTCCGAGTGCTGACAGTCGAGGCTTCGCCAACCGCCGTAATTCGAGCCGCGACGACCTGGCAGGAGTTTCCTGCGCTTTGGCGCACGATGCTCGACCAGGTCTGGCGCTTCCTGCGCGACGCGCCAGGCGATCTGAGCAAGGACGGTCACAACGTCATGCTCTACGAGGACGACCTGCCAACCGTTGAGGTTGGCGTGCAGGTCAACGGGCCGTTCGAGCCTCACGGCTCGGTGGTTCCATCGATTCTCCCAGGAGGTCTCGTCGCCACCGCGACGCATACCGGCCCGATCGGACAGCTCGGCGAGACGCACGAGTCGGTGTGCGCATGGTGTGCTCAGCACGGCTACGAGATCACGCGCGTTCGCTGGGAGATCTACGGCGATCCCGATCCCAACACGGGCGACTTTGCCGTCGCCGTGTTTTGGGCGCTCGCCACCGAGTAGCCGCGCCAGAACTGGTGGCGCTCGGTGAGCCGCCCCGGTCCGAGAGAGCCTCGGGGTTGTCGTGCTCGAGGCGCGGGAGTCGAGCAGCTCACCTGACCGCGGCCGTCTGCAACCGCTCCGCGTTTGCGAGGGCGGGCTCCATGTGTTCGAGCCAGCTACCGAGTGCCGCCTGCACGCGCGGGTCGCCTAAGTGTTCGTTCATACCCCGCGTCGTGTTGAGCCGGCAGGTCGCCAACCAGGCAGCCAGGTCGGGCTCCTCGAGCATCTGGGTGATGACACGGAAGCCGCGCTCGAACACGCTGATCCAGTCGATCGATTTGCTGGGGTAGGCGGTCGGCGGGCAGAGCCGGTTCTTGTCGGTGTCGGTGTCGGTGTCCCGGGCCGCCTCGACGAAGCCGATCAACGCAGCGTTGAAGGTCGTGAAGCCGCCCATGAGTGACTGGGGCGTGATTCGCCCGTCGTCGAAGATGGGACGTGGCGGCGTCGCCCGCAGCCCGTACGCGGTGCAATCGACGTGGACAGTGCCGCGATCAGTCGGGACCTCGCCCTCGTCGAGCACGATCCGGCCGGTCTCGATGCGACGTACCCGTCCCCGCCGAACGACCCGCTCGATTTGCTTGAGGCTCTGGTGCTCAGCCGGGCTGACGATTGCGCCGCGGAACATCGTCGGCTCGACGGCCGGATCGAGGCGAAGGAGTTGGCCGCACGCCTCGAGCCGGCGGAAGAGATCGTCGACATTCTCGGCGTCGGCGAGGGACTGCAGCACCAGTGAGAGGCTCTCGACGGTCGAGGCGACCAGATCGAGCGGCTGAAAGGACGACCGGTTCATCAGCCAGGCGTCCCGTGGACGGACCCAGCGGATCTTGTCGGGGTCGACATTGTTATCGAGCAGGAAGCTGCACGCGTCCATGCCCGTCTTTCCGGCGCCGAGCACGGTGAACCCCGAGGGCGGTTCGGTGACGTGGACGAGCTCGCCGACCGGGATCAGCTTCACGCCCTCACCGACAGTGAACTCGGGCGTGTGCGTCGCCGGCACCGACGTCTCGACGTAGGTGGCGTCGACGATCTTCCGGCGCACCCGCACCGTTGTCGTCCCGCCGGTGAGCCGGGACCTGAAGGAGTGTTCGCCCGCGTGATGCCCGACGTAGTCGCACTGCCCGAAGAAGCGGACCTGACCTGAGCCCACGAGCTGCTCGTCGAGCACGCGCCGGAAGTAGTCGCAGATCTCCACGCCGGTCGCGCGCTCGTAGAACCCGGCGTTCGGTCCGGCGGCGTCGATCGTCTCGGTACCCAACGGTCGCGAGTTGACGCCATACGTCGCCGACGGCTGGTGGAGCCGAACGAAGGGATAGGCGTCGTTCCAGTGACCCCCCGGGTTGTGGCGCCGGTCCACTATCACGACATCGACGTCGGCATCCGCGACCAGCGCGTCGGTGAACGCCATCCCCGACGCGCCTGCGCCGATCACCAGGTACTCGGTCTCGATCTCGGCCACTCCTGCCTCCCCTGTCGCTGCTTTCTACCGTCATCGGAGTCTCGTTTGCCCGCCGCGCTGTACCGCGAGCAGGGCGGGAGACCTCACCCTCCGCGACGTCACCCGAGCGGTGGTGCTCCAGCTGCAAACGACGAGCACGAAGGGTCAGACGCTTCCCGCCACGGGCGCCGTGCGGCCGACGTCGGCCCCCTTGGTCATCTCGACCACCGGGGAGAGGGTGTGTGCACCGCCGGCCTCGCGGGGACGGTGTCGCTGCGCCATGCCGTCAGCAGTTGTCGAGCAGTTGACGGATCCAATCGCTGGATGCTGTAGCCGCGACGGTCTTGCCGTTCGCATCGACGTCGGTCGGACTCGCGCCGTGTCTTAGTAGCAAGGCGATGATCCGGCGCTGTTCGTCCTTGGCCGCCTCCGAGCCAGACTCGCTGCGGCCCGTGTTCTGGACGGCAAGGTGCAGCGGGGTCGACCCGCTCTTGTTCGTCAGCCGCGGATCGGCGCCGTTCTCGATGAGGGCGCTGACCGCGTCCGAGCTTCGAGTCCGAACGGCTCGGTGCAGCGGCGCTACACCGCTCTTGTCCTTGGCGTCAGGGCGCGCACCTGCTTCGATGAGGTAAGTGATCACGTCGCGCTGCGCAATCGGATCCCAGAAGTCCGTACCGGGACTCCCGTCTGCGGCGTAGTGGAGCGGTTCTGCTCCCCTTCGGTTGCGAGCGCGAACGTCTGCACCTTGCGCGACGAGCGACTCGGCGACTTCTCGTTGATGCGCGGCAGCAGTTACATGTAGCGCCGTGTCACCCGCATAGACGTAGTGACGAATCTCGGGCAGGAAGTACCTGTCGGGATCTTGGCGGGTCGCGCCGATACGAATCGGACGGGTGGCGAGACCGGGCGCTTGCTTTAGCCGTCGCGCGATCGTGAGCTGATCACGCGAGGCGATCGCGCCGAAGAGCGAAAGCAGTGCCCCGTCGTCTGACCCGTCGAGCCGTCGACTTGTCTTCGTCACTCGCACAGCTTGCCCGATCCGGCAGCGCGGAGCGTCAGTTCCGCGTGCGAGCGTCGACACTCATACTGGCTCCTGTTACCGAGCGCGCCTGCTATTCGGAAGACCGGACGACATCGACCGAGATCTCCACCGCCGGAACCGTTCCTCTGTTCTCAAGCCAGTGTCTGGTGTACCGATCCTCGGGCCAGCCCACGCCCGGCCCGTACTCCGTAGCGACGCTATTTCGATGATCAGTGATCGTTCCTTGCAGGATGTAGACCACGCCTGGTCTATCGATATGGTCGTGAACCGGGCCGAAGACGGCTCCAGGCTCGAAGGTGAACATCCGCATTCGAAGTTCGCGCCCTGTCATGCCCTCGATCTCAGGGCCAAGGTCAACAGTTGCGAGTAGCGCCGCCGTAACACCCTGCGTGTCTGGTGCTGCCTGTTCATTGCTCATCGTGCTCACCTCTCTGCACCGGCCTCGCGGTCGTGATCGCCCAGCGCATATCAGTTACCGCGCAGGCGAGTGAGATCCTTGCCTCCTCCACCGTCCGCGACCTCACCGTCGGCTCCACGATCACCTACGAAGCACGCGGCGAACACGAACTCAAAGGCGTCCCCGGCGCGTGGACGATTCTCGCCGCGCGGACCTGAGAACTCGCGCCACGGCGCGCCAGATCTGCCGCTCTCTCGCACTCCTCGAGGGGCGCGTGGCGATCCACCGGTATGAACGGCCTGCGCCCGAAGACGCGCCGATCTACTGAACGTGCACGCCGGAGATGGCCCGCGAGACGATCAGCCGCTGGATCTCGCTGGTGCCTTCGAAGATCGTGTAGATCTTGCTGTCGCGGTGCCAACGCTCGACCGGGTACTCGCGCACGTAGCCGTAGCCGCCGAGGATCTGGATCGCCTGCTCGGTGACCCAGACCGCGGTCTCACCCGCGAACAGCTTCGACATCGAGCCCTCACCGTTCTCGAAGGTCTTGCCCGCGCTCGCCATCCACGAGGCGCGGCGCACCAGCAGGCGGGCCGCGTCGATGTGCGTCTTCATGTCGGCGAGCTTGAAGGCGATGCCCTGGTTCTCGATGATCGCCCGGCCGAACTGCTTGCGCTCCTTGGCATACTCGAGCGAGTACTCGAAGGCCGCACGCGCGATGCCCACCGCCTGGGCGCCGACGGCAGGCCGTGACGCCTCGAACGTCGCCATCGCGGCCTGCACGCGCGAGCTCTTGCCCTCACGAGCGCGGGCGAGGCGCGCGTCGAGCCTGTCCTTGCCACCGAGCAGGCAGCTCCCGGGCACCCGGCAGTCCTCGAGGATGACCTCGGCGGTGTGCGACGCGCGGATGCCCATCTTCTTGAACTTCTGGCCCTGACGGATGCCCTTCGTGCCGGGGGGAACGACGAAGCTGGCGTGGCCGCGCGAGCCCAGGTCGGGCTCCACCGACAGCACGAGCACGTGCACGTCGGCGATGCCGCCGTTGGTGATCCAAGTCTTGGTGCCGTTGAGCACCCACTCGTCCTTCGCCTCGTCGTAGACCGCACGGCTCCGCAGCGAGCTCACGTCGGAGCCCGCGTCGGGCTCGCTCACGCCGAACGCTGCCAGCTGGATCTTCTCGGGCGTGCCGAAGCACTGCGGCATCCACTCGGCCACCTGCTCGGGCGTGCCGTTGGCGAAGATGCCCGCGACGCCGAGGGTGGTGCCGAAGATCGACAGCGCGATGCCGGCGTCGCCCCAGGCGAGCTCCTCACTGACGATCGGAAGCAGCTGGCCCGTGGGGTCGCCGAACATGTTGGCCACGAAGTCGAGCGAGTAGAGCCCGATGTTGGCGGCCTCCTGGATGATCGGCCACGGCGTCTCCTCCCGCTCGTCCCACTCGTGGGCCGCGGGGCGCACCACCGTCTCCGCGAAATCGTGCACCCACTTCTCGATCTGGAGCTGGTCCTCGTTGAGATCGAGAGAGAACTCGGGCATCGCTACGCCACCTCCACGAAGCGTTCAGGAACCTGAACCGACGAAGTTACCGAACGGTAACATAGCCCGAGGAGTTGGGAAAGAAACCCGCCCGCCCGTACGCTCCGCCGCCATGCGGGCGCTGGCCTACGGGGCGGACGGCAGCTTCGCCGTCGTGGATCGGCCCGACCCCGAGCCGGGCCCTGGCATGGTGGTCGTCGCAGTCGAGCGCTGCGGCATCTGTGGGAGCGACCTCCATCTGAAGGCGTCGCGACTGTTGCCGGCGGGTGCGGTGATCGGGCACGAGTTCGCGGGCACGATCGCCGCCACGGGCGACGGCGTCGCCGGCCGGCGGGTCGGCGACCGGGTTGCGGTGCTGCCGATGGCGCGCTGCGGCACGTGCGACCCGTGCCGCCGGGGCACCGACCAGCTGTGCCTCGACCAGGCGCGCACCGCGCTCGGCCTCGGGTTCAACGACGGCGCCTTCGCCGAGTACGTGGCCACCGACGCGTCTGCGTGCTTCTCGATGCCCGACACGATGACCGTCGAACAGGGAGCGCTGGTCGAGCCCTACGCGGTGGGCCTCCATGCCGTGCGACGGTCGCGTGCGGGCGCGGGCAGCACCGTCGGGATCATCGGCGCGGGTCCCATCGGCCTCATGACCCTCGCCGCCCTGCGGCGCGAAGGGGTCGACCACGTCGTGGTGGCGGAACGCAGCGACCGGCGGGCCGAGGTGGCGGCGCGCCTCGGCGCCGAGGTCGTGCTCGGCGACGCCAACCGCCTCTCGACCGCGTTCGGCCCCCTCGATGTGGTGTTCGAGTGCGCGGGCACCGCCGCCACGCCACAGGTCGCGCTCAACGAGGTGCGGTCCGGGGGCGAGGTCGTGCTCGTCGGCGTCGCCGGCCCGATGGACCCGATCTCGCTGCTGGGCATTCCATGGGTGGTCAAGGAAGTCGACTTCCACCCGTGCTTCGCATACACGACCGAGGAGTTCGGCGAGGCCGTCGACGCGGTCGCGGCCGGCGCGCTGGACGCGGCGTCGCTCGCGTCCGACGTCCGACCGCTGGACGCGGCAGACGCGGCGTTCACCGAGCTGGTGCAACCCGATGGCCCGGTGAAGGTCCTCCTCGCGCCCGGGGGCTAGCGGGCCGGCGGCCGACCCTTTTGGCCTTCACGCGTTCCTGCCGATCATGGCCACACACAGCGCCATCACCGCGGCACCGACGAGGAACGGCGACGGTGCACCGAGCCGTTCGAACGCGAGGCCTCCCCACACCGGCCCCACCACGCGGGCCAGCCCGTTGGCCGACTGCTGCACGCCGAGGACGCGGCCCCGGCGCTCCCGGCCGGCGCGTCCTGCGAACGAAGCGGTGAGCGACGGCATCACCAGCCCCTGGCCGACGACGAGCGCGAGCAGCGCCGGCACCAGCAGGAGCCACGAGTGCACGGCCGCGAGCAGGAGGAGGCCGGCCGCGTTGGCGAGGAGACCTGCGCGGAGGGTGCCGCGCTCCCCGAGCCGCTCCACGACCGGTTGCACGAGTGATGCCTGCACCAACGCCAGCACCACGCCGATGCCGACGAACACCGCTCCCGCCGACGTGAGCTGGAGGTGGAGGCGCTCACGCCCGAAGAGGGTGAACGTCGCCTCGAACGCGCTGAACGCGGCCAGCGAGACGAAGGCGACCAGGAGCAGCCGGGTCATGTCAGAGGCGGAGTGGGCGGGCGGAGCGGCCGTGCGGGAGGACAGACGGGGCGTGAGCGCGGCGGCCTCGTCCTCCAGCCCGGTCTCGCGCATCCAACCGGCCTCCTCGGCCACGGTCCGACGCAGATGCCGGGCGTTGGTCTCCGGCAACCGTCGCACCGCGACCACCGCGTTGACGCCGGCGATGGCCGCGGCGATGAGGAACGGGAGCCGCCGATCGCCGAGCGCGGCGAGCGAGCCGATGGCGGGACCGGCCACGAACCCCAGCCCGAACGCGGCGCCGAGGAGCCCGAAGAGCCGGGGCCGCTGCTCGGCGGGGGCGAGGTCGGCCACCGCGGCCTGGGCCACCGACACGCTCGCGCCCGAGATGCCGTCGAGCACCCGGCCCACGAGCAGCACAAGCAGCGAGCCCGCCAGCCCGGTCAGCAGGCTGCCCACCGCGGTGCCGGCGAGCGACAGCACCAGGACCGGCTTGCGGCCCACCCGGTCGGACAGCCGCCCCCAGACCGGTGCGAACACGAACTGGGCCAGGGAGAAGGAGGCGAGCAGCACGCCCACCACCGCGGGGCTGGCACCGAACCGGCGGTCGCTCGCGTAGAGCGGCAGCAGGGGGAGCACGATGCCGAACCCCACGAGATCCAGCGCGACGGTGGTCCAGATGGTGGTGAACCCGGGCGGGAGGGGCGCCCTGCTGGAGGTCCGGGCCCGGCGCCGCACCGGGACAGGCAACGGCGCGCTCGCGTCGGGCGTCAAATCCGCGCCGGCAGGTCGCACGCTACGTGGCGCCGAGCCACTCTGCGGCACAGCCGGCCCATTGCCTGTCGGGCCGCAGACGCGCCGCAGGGCCGCCCGAGGGCGGCCCCGCGACAACGGATCTTCGAGGAACGGCTAGAGCGGACGAACGTTCGCCGCCTGCAGGCCCTTCGGCCCCTGGTTCACATCGAACTCCACCTGCTCACCCTCGTCGAGGGTGCGATAACCGGGTTTCTGAATGGCGCTGAAGTGCACGAACACATCGGCGCCATCCGACTGCGAGATGAACCCGAAGCCCTTGTCTGCGTTGAACCACTTCACGGTACCGGTCGCCACTTTGGCGATCCCCCTTGTTTGACTGACTGGGAGGCGAGGGGACTGCATGCCGTGCCTACCGTTGCCGTGCTTGCATCTTCGGAGCGGTGCTGCCGTGCAGAAGCCAGTTTCCCTCGAACAGAAACGGTAGCAGCGCAGTTCGGCGGCGTCACCGGTGGATCTCGGTGCCGTCGGGACCGTCCTCCACCACCCAACCGCGAGCCCGGAGCTCGGCTCGCAGCGCGTCGGCCCGCGCCCAGTCGCGGTTGGCACGCGCGTCGTCACGCTGACGCACCAGCTCAGCGCTCTCGGCGTCGGCCTCGAGGGCGCCCGCGTGCAACTCGAGCCCCACGACACGCGCCATCTCGTGGACCGCGGCGGCGAGCGCAGGATCGCGCGACGAGTTGAAACGGGTCACGGTCGTGAAGAGCACCTCCATCGCGCCCGGGGTATTGAGGTCGTCGTCCATGCGCTCGCTGAACTGCTGCATCACCGCCGCATCCGCCGGCGCGGCCGGGACCTTCGCCGCGGCGCGGGCGAAGTTGTCGAGCCCGGCGAGGGTCCGCTCGGCGTGCTCGACGGTCTCACGCGTGACCTCGACGGGCGAGCGGTAGTGCGACTGCAGCACAAGGAGCCGGTAGGCGCGGGCGTCGGTCTGGGCGAGCAGGTCGGTGAGCGAAGTGAAGTTCTTCAGCGACTTCGACATCTTCTCGCCCGCGATCTCGACGAACGCGTGGTGCATCCAGTGCCGCGCGAACCGGCGGCCGACGGCGACCGCCTGGGCCCGTTCGTTCTCGTGATGGGGGAACTTCAGGTCGAGCCCACCGGTGTGGAGGTCGAAGTCGTCGCCCAGCAGGTCGAGGCTCATGACCACGCACTCGGTGTGCCAGCCCGGCCGGCCGTCGCCCCAGGGTGACGGCCAGCTCGGCTCGCCCGGCTTGGCCTTCTTCCACAGCACGAAGTCGGCAGGCGAGCGCTTGGTCTCCTCGCCGACGACGGCCCGCTCCCCGCCACCGGTCTTCAGCGACTCGAGCGGCTGCCCGGCCAGGAGGCCGTAGTCGGCGACCTGTGCGGCCTCGAAGTAGACCCCGTCGGAGGTCTCGTAGGCGACGCCGCGCTCGAACAGCTGCTCGATCAGCTCGACCATGCCCGCGATGTAGTCACTGGCGTGCGGGTCGGCGGTCGGCCGGAGCACGCCGAGACTGTCGAGCGCCGCCCACCACGCGGCCTCGTACTCCTCGGCCACCTCATCGGGCGAACGGCGTTCCACGTTCGCCCGCTTGATGATGTTGTCGTCGACGTCGGTGACGTTGGAGACGTGGTTGACCTCGTGCCCCGACCACTCCAGATAGCGGCGCAGCACGTCGTACACGAGCACGTTGCGGCCGTGCCCGAGATGAGGCACGTCGTAGACGGTCGGCCCGCAGACGTACATCGACACCTTGCCTGCCTCGCGCGGCTCGAACGGGACCACCCGTCCCAAAGCGGTGTCGTGGAGTCTGAGCACCCGGGTACGGTAACCCGCACATGTCCGCCACCGTCCCGGAAAAACCGAGCCTCGACGGCCTCGAGCAGAAGTGGCGCGCACGATGGGCGGCCGACGGCACCTATCGCTTCGACCGCACCAAGACCCGCGCCGAGATCTACTCGATCGACACGCCGCCTCCCACCGTGTCGGGCGCCCTCCACCCCGGCCACGTGTGCTCGTACACCCACACCGACACCATCGCCCGCTTCCAGCGCATGCGCGGGCGCGAGGTCTTCTATCCGATGGGGTGGGACGACAACGGCCTCAACGTCGAACGGCGCGTGCAGTTGACGTTCGGCATCACCTGCGACCCCTCGCTCCCCTACGACCCGACGTTCCTGCCCGAGCAGCCCCCTCCGAAACGACCGGTTCCCGTGTCGCGCCCCAACTTCGTGGAGCTGTGCGCGGGCCTCACCGAGCAGCTCGAGCAGCAGTACTTCGAGCTGTGGTCGTCCGTCGGCCTGTCGGTCGACTGGGACATGACGTACACGACGATCGGCGAGAGAGCCCGCCGGGCCTCGCAGCGCGGCTTCCTGCAACTCCTGGATGCGGGCATCGCCTACCTCGCGGAGGGGCCGACGCTCTGGGACGTCGACATGAGGACCGCGGTCGCCCAGGCCGAGCTGGAGGACCGCGAGGTGGCCGGTCACTACCACCGGCTCATGTTCGACGACATCCCCATCGAGACGACACGACCCGAGCTGCTGGCCGCGTGCGTCGCGCTCGTGGCCCACCCCGACGACGCGCGCTACCGCGACCGCTTCGGCACCGCGGTGCACACTCCGCTGTTCGGTGTGGAGGTGCCGGTGCTGGCCCACGAGCTGGCCGATCCGGAGAAGGGCTCGGGCATCGCCATGATCTGCACGTTCGGCGACACCACCGACGTGGTGTGGTGGCGCGAGCTCGGCCTGCCGGTGCGCTCGATCGTCGGACGCGACGGGCGCATCGTCGCCTCGCCACCCCCCGACGTGCCCGACAACGACGCCTGGCAGGCCATCGCAGGCAAGACCGTGAAGCAGGCCCAGGCGGCCATCGTCGAGCGCCTGCGCGAGTCCGGCGAGCTGGTGGGTGAGCCGCGCCCGATCACCCACCCGGTGAAGTTCTGGGGCAACGGCACGCGACCGCTCGAGATCGTCACCAGCTGGCAGTGGTTCATCCGCTACCCCCCCACCGAGGAGCTGCTCGCGCGGGGCAAGGAGCTGCGCTGGTACCCCGAGTTCATGCGCGTGCGCTACGAGAACTGGGTGAACGGCCTCGCCGGCGACTGGAACATCACGCGTCAGCGCTTCTTCGGCGTGCCGTTCCCGGTGTGGTACCCGGTGCTGGAGAACGGCGACCTCGACCGGTCGCGCCCGCTGACCGCTTCAGAGGACCGCTTCCCGGTCGACCCCTCGACCGACGTGCCCGACGGCTACACCGAGGCGCAGCGCAACCAGGCGGGCGGGTTCGCAGGCGACCCCGACGTGATGGACACGTGGGCCACCTCGTCGCTCACTCCGCAGATCGTCGGCGGCTGGGAGGACGACCCCGACCTCTTCGCGCGGGTCTTCCCGATGGACCTGCGCCCGCAGGCCCACGACATCATCCGCACCTGGCTCTTCTACACGATCGTGCGCTCGCAGATCATGCACGACGCGCTTCCGTGGGCCAACGCCGCCATCGCCGGGTTCGTGTTCGACCCCGACCGCAAGAAGCTGTCGAAGTCGAACGCAAATTCACCCGATGAGCCCATGCCCCTGATCGGCGAGTACGGGGCCGACGCGGTGCGCTACTGGGCATGCGGTGGCCGGCCCGGCCAGGACGTGGCCTTCGACCGGGGTCAGATGAAGGTGGGCCGTCGCCTCGCCATCAAGCTCCTCAATGTGTCGCGCTTCGTCCTCGGGCTGGGAGCCGCCCGCGCGGGCGACCCCGGCGCCGTCACCGAGGCGCTCGACCGTTCGATGGTCGCCGGGCTCGGCGCGCTCGTCGACGACGCCACGCGCGCCTTCGAGGCCTACGACTACGCGCGCGCGCTCGAGCGCACCGAGGCGTTCTTCTGGTCGTTCTGCGACGACTACGTCGAGCTGGTGAAGGCGCGGGCCTATGGCGGCCAGGGCGACGCGCCGGCGGCGTCCGCGCACGCGGCACTGTCGATAGCGCTCTCGGCGCTGCTGCGGCTGTTCGCTCCGATCGTGCCGTTCGTCACCGAGGAGGTCTGGTCGTGGTGGAAGGAGGGCTCCGTCCACCGTGCCACCTGGCCGCAGGCGGCGGAGCTCGGCCCCGGCGCCGGCGACGGTGACGCTGCGGTCCTCGGCGCGGCGTCCGCGGTGCTCGGCGAGGTGCGTCGGGCCAAGACCGAGGCCAGGCGCTCGATGCGCGCGCCCGTCGCCCGCGTCGTGGTCCGTGGCCACGGCGCGGCCCGCCACGCGGCAGCCGACCTCAAAGACGCCGGGCACATCGAGCAGCTCGCTTTCGATGCGGCCGGTGATGATGCTCCCGTCGACGATGCGGTCGAGGTCACGCTCCGAGATCATCCGGAAGGATGACGCGCGGTCGTCGCCGGGGAGGATGCCGGCGACGACTCCACTCGCTACCGTCATCCCATGACCCGCCGGCCGACGCCCGTTCGCTGGCTGAAGGAGCATCCCCTCCTCGCGGACAGCCTGCTCGCCGGCCTGCTCCTCCTCGTCGTCATCCTCTCCATCACCGGCGGCGACACGTCGGCCCACGGCGTCAACTATCGCGATGCGAACGCGCTCGCCATCATCCTCGGGGTGCTGAGCGCCGTCCCCGTCGCCTGGCGGCGCCGCAAACCGCTCCCGGCGCTCGTGGTCGTCGGCGTGGCGGCAGTCGCCTACGAGGCCATCGGCTTCCCGGAGAGCGCGACGTCGGTCGGCGTGCTGATCTGCCTCTACAGCGTGGCCGCCCACTGCGACCGGCGCCGCTCGATCATCGGCGCGGTCTACGCGGCCATCGGCACCCTGGTCGTCTTCCTCACCGCGCGGTGGGGCGTCAACGCCGGGAACGTCGTCAGCAACGTCGTCATCTTCGCGACGGCGTGGATCCTGGGCGACAACCTGCGCAACCGGCGCGCCTATCTCGCCGGCCTGGAGGACAGGGCGGCCCGCCTCGAGCGCGAGCAGGCCGAGCAGGCGCAGCGCGCGGTGGCCGACGAGCGGGCGCGCATCGCCCGCGAGCTGCACGACGTGGTGGCGCACAACGTGAGTGTGATGGTGGTGCAGGCCGGCGCGGCCCGCCGCACGATCGAGCGCGATCCCGAACGGGCGCGTGAGGCATTGACGTCGGTTGAGGACACCGGGCGCGAGGCCCTCGACGAGATGCGCCGCCTCCTGGGCGTGCTCCGCACCGAGGACGACGCGACCGAGCACCGCGCGCCCCAGCCGAGCATCAGCGACCTCGACTCACTGGTCGCACACGTCCGCGACGCGGGGCTGCCCGTCGAGCTCGTGGTGGAAGGCGAGCCCCGCCCACTGATGTCCGGCGCCGACATGTCCGCCTACCGGATCGTGCAGGAGGCGCTCACGAACAGCCTCAAGCACGCGGGCCCCGCCCGCGCCCAGGTCATCCTGCGCTACGGCGACCACGACCTGCGCCTCGAGGTGGTCGACGACGGCCGCGGCTCCGCCGCCGACGCGCCGGCGACCAACGGGGGCGGCCACGGTCTGGTGGGCATGCGCGAGCGCGTCGCCCTCTTCGGAGGGGAGCTCCAGGCGGGCCCGCGCCAGGGGGGCGGGTACGCGGTCTCCGCCCGCATCCCGCTCGAGCCGGTCCGCGCGTGACCCGCGTCCTGCTCGTCGACGACCAGCCCCTGCTGCGTGCGGGGTTCCGCATGATCCTCGAGGGCGAGGACGACATCGAGGTCGTCGGTGAGGCCGGCGACGGCGTCGAGGCGATCGACGCGGCGCTGCGCCTTCGTCCCGACGTCGTACTGATGGACATCCGCATGCCGAACCTCGACGGGGTCGAGGCCACCCGACGGCTGGCCGGGCCCGGCACGGACGACCCGCTCAAGATCCTCATCCTCACCACGTTCGACCTCGACGAATACGTCGTCGAGGCGCTGCGCGCCGGGGCCAGCGGCTTCCTGCTCAAGGACGTGCCCCCCGAGGATCTCGTCACCGCCATCCGCACGATCGCCGCGGGCGACGCGCTCATCGCCCCGTCGGTCACCCGCCGGCTGATCGACCGGTTCGCACGGCATCTTCCGACGCCGGACACCAAGCCACCGCCGTCGCTCGGCAACCTCACCGACCGAGAGGTCGAGGTCCTCACCCTCATGGCACGCGGGCTGTCGAACGCGGAGCTGGCCGAGACGCTCTTCGTGAGCGAGACGACGGTGAAGACCCACGTCGGTCGCGTGTTGATGAAGCTGGGCCTGCGCGACCGCGTCCAGGCGGTGGTCCTCGCGTACGAGACGGGCCTGGTTCAGCCCGGCGGGTGACGCCGGTCACGAACCACGTCATCCTCGCGGACGACGCGCGAATCGTCGCCGCGGCTGACGACGAGGCGCAGTCCTCCGCGTACGTTCGTCACATGCGATCGATCACCGACACACGCCCCGCCGACCCACGCCCGGCGACGTCCGCGACCGTTGCCGCGCGCGCGGTCGATCTCGTCAAGGTCTACGGGTCGGGCGAGACCGCTGTGCGCGCCCTCGACCACGTCTCGGTCGAGTTCCCGACCGGCCGCTTCAGCGCGATCATGGGCCCGTCCGGCTCCGGCAAGTCGACGCTGATGCACTGCCTGGCGGGACTCGACGGCGTCACCTCGGGTGAGGCGTTCATCGGCGACGTCGACATCACCCGACTGAACGACAACCGCCTCACGCTGCTCCGGCGCGACAAGGTGGGCTTCGTCTTCCAGTCGTTCAACCTGGTGCCGACGCTCGACGCGCTCGAGAACATCACGCTGCCCATGGCCATCGCCGGCCGCAAGCCCGACCAGGTCTGGCTCGACCACGTGATCGACACGATCGGCCTGCGCGACCGCCTCGCGCACCGGCCCAGCGAGCTCTCGGGCGGCCAGCAGCAGCGCGTGGCCGCGGCCCGGGCGCTCGCGAGCCGGCCCGCCATCATCTTCGCCGACGAGCCCACCGGGAACCTCGACTCGAGGTCGGGGGCCGAGGTGCTCGGCTTCCTGCGCCGATCGGTGCGCGAGATGGGCCAGACCATCGTCATGGTCACCCACGACCCGGCCGCCGCGAGCTACGCCGACCGCGTGGTGTTCCTCGCCGACGGCCAGGCGGTCGACGAGATGTCGGAGCCGTCGGCCGATAGCGTGCTCGACCGCATGAAGCACTTGGGAGGTTAGGTCCGGTGCGCAAAGCGACGATCCGCAGCCTCCTGGCCCACAAGCTCCGCCTGGCCCTCACCGGGCTGGCCATCGTCCTCGGCGTCGGGTTCGTGGCCGGGACGCTCATCCTGAGCGACACGCTCAACGCCACGTTCGACACCTTGTTCAAGGGCATCGAGTCCGGAGTCGACGTGCGCGTCCGGGCGAAGAAGAGCTTCAGCGAGCAGCAGAACAACGACGAGCGTCAACCGGTCCCGGCCTCGCTCCTTTCCGAGGTGCGCCACATCGACGGCGTCAAGGCCGCGGCCGGCGAGGTCGAGGGCACCGCGATCCTCATCGACCACAAGGGCAAGGCCATCACCCCGCGGGGGCCGCCCACGCTCGGAGAGACGTTCACCGACATCGCCGGCCTCTCCCCGTACACCCTGAAGGAAGGACACCGCCCCACCAACGGCAACGAGGTCGCGATCGACGCGGCCACGGCCAAGAAGCACGGCTTCCGGGTCGGCGAGCGGGTGAAGGTCCTCCTCAACGGGCCGGCACGCGAGTTCACGCTCGTGGGCGTCTTCAAGGTCGGGACCGCGGACACGCTCCTGGGCGCCACGGTCACCGCGTTCGACACGTCGACTGCCCAGGAGGCGCTCGACCGGCCGGGACAGTTCTCGTTCATCAACGTCAAGGGCGACAACGGAGTCTCGAAGACCGAGCTCCGGAGTCGGGTCAACGCCGCGCTCGGCGGAGGGTACGAAGCGCTGACCGGCCCGCAGCTGGCCAAGGAGGACGCCTCCGACGTGCAGCAGGGCATCCAGTTCTTCAGCATCTTCCTGCTGGTGTTCGCCGGCATCGCGCTGTTCGTCGGCACCTTCATGATCGCCAACACCTTCTCGATCATCGTGGCGCAGCGCACCCGCGAGCTCGCGCTCCTGCGGGCGCTCGGCGCCGCCCGACGCCAGGTGATGGCATCGGTCCTGGGTGAGGCGTTCATCACCGCGGTGGTGGCGTCGGTGGCAGGTCTGGCCTTCGGCATCGGGATCTCGTACGGCATACGCGCCTTGATGGACGCCATCGGCTTCGGACTGCCCGCGGGCAGCCTCGTGCTGTCGCCACGCACGTTCGTGGTGTCGCTGCTGGTGGGGATCGTCGTCACCGTGGTCTCGGCCGCGGCTCCCGCCCGGCGTGCGACACGTGTTGCACCCATCGAAGCCATGCGGGAGGGCGGCACCCCGGCCGCCACGACGAGCAGCCGGCGCCGGATTCTGCTCGGTTGCACGACGACCGTCGTGGGTGGCGGCGCGCTGGCGCTGGGTCTCATCGGCGGCGGAGCCAGCGCGGTGAAGTACGTCGGCCTCGGCGTCTTCCTCGTGTTCATGGGCGTCGCCTTCCTGGGCCCGGTTCTGGCCCGGCCCGTCGCGCGCGTCGTCGGCGCCCCGCTCGTGCGACTGTTCAAGCTCCCGGCCAAGCTCGCCCGGGAGAACGCCATGCGCAACCCCCGTCGCACAGCCTCGACCGCGGCCGCGCTCATGATCGGCCTCGCGTTGGTCACGTTCGTGTCCGTGCTGTCGGCGTCGGTGAAGACCTCGACCACCAAGACCATCGACAAGGAGTTCGGCGCCGACTACACGGTGACCGCAGGTGGCTTCGGCGAAGGCTTCAGCCCAACCGTGGCGAGCGACCTGGCCAAGCGACCGGAGCTCGCGACCGTCACCGCGGTGCGACCGGGGCAGTTCAAGCTCGACGGTGCCACCAAGCAGCTGGCGGGGGTCGAGCCCGACAAGCTGACGTCGCTGCTCCATCTCGACGTCATCTCCGGCCGGGCGCCGACCGGCTCGGAGAGCGGCCTCCTGGTTTCGGAGAAGCAGGCGCGGGACCACGCGTGGAAGGTGGGCTCGACCGTCGCGCTCCAGTTCGCGAGGACGGGCGTCCAACGCATCTCGGTCGCCGGCATCTACGCCAAGAACGACCTCGCGGGCGCCTACCTGCTCACGCTGTCGGACTTCGAGCGCAACTACACCACCATCAACGACAACCTGGTCGTGATCAAGGCGGCCCCGGGTGTGTCTCCTGCGCGATCGCGTGCAGCGGTCGAACGGGTGCTCAACCGGTATCCCAACCTCGACGTGCGCGACGCGGCCGAGTTGAAGGCCCAGGCCGCCAGCCAGATCAACCAGCTCCTCGGCATCGTCACCGCGCTGCTCGCCATGGCGATCCTGATCGCCCTTCTGGGCATCGTGAACACGCTTGCGCTCTCGATCTTCGAGCGCACCCGTGAGCTCGGCCTGCTCCGAGCCGTCGGCATGGGCCGCCGGCAGGTGCGGAGCATGATCCGATGCGAGGCGGTGATCATCAGCGTGTTCGGCGCGCTGTTGGGGCTCGTCGTCGGTGTCTTCTTCGGGTGGGCGCTGGTTGCCGCGCTGCACAGCCGAGGGGTGTCCACCCTGACCGTGCCGGGCGGGCAGCTGCTGGTGTTCGTCGCGCTCGCCGCCCTGGCGGGTGTGGTGGCCGCCGTGCTGCCCGCCCGCCGGGCGGCCCGGCTCGACGTGCTCCATGCCATCTCACACGACTAGAACCGGTGATCATGCGAGACGGCCACACCACCGCGCCTCCCGATGCCTCGCTCAACCATTCCGCCGCCCGCGCCGTCGACCTCGTCAAGGTCTACGGCGCGGGCGACACCGCGGTACGGGCACTCGACGGCGTCACCGTTGCGTTCCCGCGCGCGGAGTTCAGCGCGATCATGGGCCCCTCGGGCTCGGGCAAGTCCACGCTCATGCACTGCATGGCCGGGCTGGACAGCATCACCAGCGGCCAGGTGTTCGTGGGCGACACCGACCTGAGCAGTCTGGACGATCGCCACCTCACCGAGCTGCGCCGCGACCACGTGGGCTTCGTCTTCCAGGCCTACAACCTCGTGCCGACGCTCAACGCGATCGAGAACATCACGCTCCCGATGGCCATCGCCGGGCGTCCGCCCGACCAGGCCTGGGTCGACCGCGTCGTCGACGCCATCGGCCTGCGCGACCGGCTGAAGCACCGGCCCGACGAGCTGTCGGGTGGCCAGCAGCAGCGCGTGGCGGCCGCCCGCGCCCTCGCCAGCCGTCCGGAGATCGTGTTCGCGGACGAGCCCACCGGCAACCTCGACTCGCGCTCGTCGGCCGAGGTGCTCGCGTTCCTCCGGCGCTCGGTCGACGAGCTCGGCCAGACGATCGTCATGGTCACCCACGACGCCAGTGCCGCGGGCTATGCCGATCGCGCCATCTTCCTCGCCGACGGCCGCGTCGTCGGCGAGCTCACCGACCCCACCGTCGAGCGCGTCCTCGATCAGATGAAGAAGCTCGACACCTCCGGCTGACGACCGCCGGCCGGGTCAGTTGACGGCCCGCTCCTTGCCCTCCCAGTACTTGGCACGCAGCTCCCGTTTGAGGGGTTTGAGCGCGCCGGAGAGCGGGATCGGCTCGGTGCGGAACTCAACCGACTTCGGGATCTTGAAGCCCGCGATCGACGCGCGGGCGTGCTCGATGATGTCGCTCTCGGAGGCCGAGGCGCCTTTCTTCAGCACCACGACCGCGTGCACCTGCTCGCCCCATGTCGCGTGGGGGATGCCGATCACCGCGACCTGCTCGACCGCCGGGTGGCTGGCGATCGCGTTCTCGACCTCGGCGGAGTACACGTTCTCGCCGCCCGTCACGATCATGTCCTTCACCCGGTCGACGAGGAACAGGTAGCCGCGATCGTCGAGGTGACCCATGTCGCCGGAGTGGTACCAGCCGCCGTGGAACACCTCCTCCGTCTCCTTCGGACGCTTCCAGTACTCCCGCATGTAGTTCCCGGCGCGGGCACACACCTCGCCGTCCTGTCCGGGCGGGAGGATGTTGCCGTCGGGGTCCTGGATCGTCAGGTCGACGCCGATCATCGGCCGGCCCGCGGATCGCAGCAGCTCGCCGCCCTCGCGGTGGTCGTGCTCGGTGAGGAAGGTGAGCACCGACGAGCACTCGGTCATGCCGTACCCCTGCGTGATGTCCATCTCGGGGAACATCTCGCGCAGGCGATGGAGCAACGGCAGCGGCATGGGTGACGCGCCGTACGTGAGGGTCTTCAGGGTCTGGATGCGCTCGGGCTTGAAGTCGGGGTGGGCGAGCAGCATGGCGATCATCGTCGGCACCATGACGGTCTGGTTGATCCCGTACTCCTCGATGAGATCGAGGACGTCGCCCGGCTTGAACAGCGGGATGAACACCGAGATGCCGCCGTACGCAGGAATGCCGAGGATGGCGGCGACCGACGCGGCGTGGAACATCGGCGTCTGGTGAAGGTAGACGCGACCTTCGCCGAGGCCGATGGCGACGGCGACGTGGTACAGGTTCAGCATCTCGGCCCGCTGGGTCAGCAGCGCGCCCTTCGGAAGCCCCGTGGTGCCGCCCGTGTACATGAGCACGACCGGATCGTCCTCTTCAGGTTCGTCGGGCACCACCGGCTCGCCCGCACCGAGGAGGTCCTCGTACTTCACGTCGTGAGGCACGTCGCCGTCTCCCATGAGCACGACCTGGCGCACGTGCTCGAGGTCGGGCCGCGCCTGCTCCAGCAGCCCCGAGAACAGCCAGTCGGTGAACACGACCTCGGTGCCCGAGTCGTTGAGGATGAACGCCAGCTCCTTGGGAGCCAACCGCAGGTTGAGGGGGTTGATGACACCCGCGCCCAGGAAACCTGCGTGCCACAGCTCCATGTAGCGGTAGCTGTTGGCCCCGAGGACCGCAAAGCGGTCGTCGCGCTTGACGCCGAGCTGGGTGCCCAGCGCGTTGGCGAGGCGCAGGATGCGGTCGCCGTGCTCGGCCCACGTGCCGTGGTGGTCGCCGTCGTGGAAGCCCACGCGGTCGGCGTGACGGGTGAGCGCGGGCAGGATATGGCGGTGGTAGACGAGCTCCTTCACACCCCGCAGGGTAGTGGCGGGTGTCACATGCCGTACACCGAGACGTGGCGCGTGCTGGACGCATCGAACCGGCGCCGCTCCCAGTCCCCCCAGCGGTGCCGCAGGCGGAGCCCGGCGAGGCGGGCCATCAGGTCGAGCTCGGCCGGCCACGCGTAGCGGAGCTGAACCGGGTACAGGCGCGTCCCGTTGCCGGCCAGCACCACGTGCGTGGCCGTGACGCGCTGCTCCACGGCGTCGAGCCGGGCCGCGTCGAGGCGCACCGAGTCGGTGCCGACGTGCATGGCCGAGACGCGCTGGCCGCCCCTGTAGCCCGCGAGGTCGGGCACGAAGGCCTCGATCACGAACACACCGTCATCGGCGAGGTGCGAGGCGACGTTGGCGAAGCAGCGGACCTGATCGTCCTGGGTCGGGAGGGCGAACAACGTGTTGAAGGCCACGAACACCAACGCGAACCGCCCGTCGACCGCGACGTCGGCGAAGTCGCCGATGGTCACGTCGATGGCATCGCCCCCGGGCTTGGCACGCAGGCGCGCCACCATCGCTTCCGACGCGTCGATGCCCCGCACCGGTACGCCCCGACTGGCGAGCGGCAGCGCCAGGCGCCCGGTCCCGATCGCGAGCTCGAGCACGGGTCCACCCGCGGCCAGCTCGGCAAGTGTCGCAACCGCCGTCTCCGCATCGGCGGTCGACGGGTGGATGTCGTCGTAGACGTCCGCGATGCGATCCCCGTAGGTCGATGTCGTGTAGTCGCTCATCGCGCAGTGGAGCACGGGGCGACGACCCGGTGCCAGCGATTTCAGCAGATGCTTGAGGTGCTCAACTATGCTGCTCCCATGCGCGAGACCGTTGGCACGACGGTTGGCGCGGCAGAGATCGTCGAGCTGGTGTGGGAGCTCGTGGCGCAGATGCACGAGCACTTCCACGCCCGCGTCGCGGAGCTCGGCCTGTCGCCACCACAGGCGATGGCGCTGCGTGGCCTCGACCCCGACGAGCCGGTGCCGATGGGTGCACTGGCGTGCCGGTTGCGGTGTGACGCGTCGAACGTCACGGGCATCGTCGACCGCCTCGAGGCCAAGCGGCTGGTCGAACGGCGGGTCGCAGTGGGCGACCGGCGGGTGAAGACGCTGGTCTTCACGAGCAAGGGCCGAGCCGTCCGGCGCCGGCTCGACGCCGCGCTCCTCGACGAGTCGCCGGCGGTGGCGCGGCTCACCCGGGCGGAGCAGCGCGTGTTCCGCGAGCTCCTGCGCCGGGTCGTCACTCCGCTCTGAGCGCGATTGCGGGGCGGATGCGGCCGGCCAGCCAGCCCGGCACGACCGCGACCATGTTGGCGACCAGGAGTGTCGCCGGGACGACGAGCAGCACGGGCGGCAGCGGTGTCACCGGCTCGCTCACCACGCCGAGCTGGCCCGCCAGCAGCGTCCACGACCATCGGCCGAGGGCGACACCGATCGGCATGCCGACGAGCAGCGCGATGGCAACCATCGTGGTCGCCTGCCAGGCGACCGTGCTCGTGACCTGGCGGCGCACGAAGCCGATGGTCTTGAGCACGGCCAGGTCGCGCCGACGCCGCGCGATCGCGGTCACGAGCGTGTGCGTCAGCGTGGCCGCGCCCATGAGCGCGAGGACCGCGCCCAGGACGAGCGGCATGCTCTGCACGCGCCCGAAGTTCACGATGTCGGTCGGCTTCTCGCTCGGGAGCAGCACGAGCGGACGGCCGGCCACCTTCGACAAGCGCTTGAACACACGCTGCTTGGCTGCCCGGTCGGCACCGGCGGCCCAGCGCACCACTGCATCGGACGAGGTGACGAACTCGCCCTTGGGATCGAGGAGCTTGGCGTTGTCGAAAGTGAGGAGCGCGCCCTCGCCCAAGCGGGCCTCGCCGTAGAACAGCGGGGTGACGCTGCGGCCGACAACGCGCATCGACACACCCTTCTCCCCGGTCCCGAGGTTCACGTCGACGCGGTCGCCGATGCGCTTGTGGAGGCTCTCCAACGTGTGCGTCCCGAGCGCGATCTCCCTCGCGCGAGTCGGAGCTCGGCCCGCGAGGATCGGCGGGACGACCGATCCGCGCGGAAGGTCGAAGGCCACGACGCCGACCACGCGGTCGTCGACGCCGAGCTGCCCGAACGCCCCGATCGAGTACGCCGCCACCGCCGGGTCGTGCTCGAGCACCGCCGTCCCTTCCGGCAGCAGGTTGGATTCGCCGAACGTGGTGTAGCTCGTGTCCCACGTCTGGCCGAAGAGCCGCGGGGTGGCAACCAGGTGTTGCAGGCTGGCGCCGAACGTCAACGCCGCCGCGACCGACGCGACGGCCACCGCAGCGGTGGCGAGCGTGGTCTTCACCGGGACCGCGCTGCGCCCCCGTCCCGGCTCGAGTGCGAGCCGGGCGCCGGTGACCGTGGTGATCGGGAAGCCGGCGCTCGAGAGCGCAGCGGCCAGGCTCGACACCCGTCGGCTCCCCTCATCGGCCCGCCGTCGCGCCCGCCAGGTTGGGACGAGCGCCAGCAACGGCACGACGAGCACGGTGGCCACCAGGCCGAGGCCGAGGACGAAGCCGTCGAGGCGCAGGCCCGGGTCGGGCTCGGCGGTACGGGCCAGACCCACGGGCATGAGCGGTGACAGCGCGATGGCGAGGGCCACCGCGACGAGCGCGCCGACCGACCCGACCAGCACGGCCCGCGCCATTCCGAGCGCCAACCGCTGGCCACCCGTCATACCCAACGCGGCGAGCGTCTCGTCGTCGTGCGAGTCGACGAACACCTGGCGGGCGACAGCCTGGGAGAGGACCAGGAGGGCGACGAGCGCGGTGGAGCCGCCGAGCAGCCACAGGGCGAGCGATTGGAGGCGAAACGACCGTTGGGTCGACGCGGTGAGGTCGCGTTGGACCAGCACGAACGCATCGGGGCTGATGCGACCGACGGCGCGCTGGAAGCCGTCGGCATCGGCACCGGCATCGAGCCGGAGCAGCAGCGACTGCGTCGGCGGCTTCCCTTCCGCGTCGCCGTGTGCCATGAGCGAGCGGTAGAGCACAGGCGTCGTGAAGATGGCCGGGTTCAGCCCGACCGTCTGCGGAGGGAACTCGCCGGGCGCGGCCGCGATCCCCACGACCCGGCCGCCGCGCGCCTGTCGGCCGAGCTCGAGCTTGTCGTCCACATGGATGCCGTAGCGCTCCGCGGCCACGAAGCTCACGACCACCTCGTCGGCACGCGCCGGGTCCGGCCGCCGCCCGTCGAGGAGCTTGTACCGGTCGATCGTGGTGCCCACCCGGCCGTCGGCGGGCGCAAAGAACGCAATGCCGACGCCGACGTGCGCGTAGTCGACGATGCCCCGCACCGAGTCGCGGACCCCCGGCAACCCCTCGATCGCGGTCAGCTGCTCGGGCTCCATGACGGCCGACGGATCGTTGGTGATGGCCACGTCCCAGGCCCGTTGCGCGGTCACGAAACGCGTGTATGCGGTGTGGGTGCGGCGGGCCCCGGCCGACGCCGCCATGACGACGCCACCGCTGACGCCGACCAACAGCGCGAGTGACAGTGCGGCTCGCCAGCGGGTGCGCAGCTCCGACCAAGTACGCAGCCAGACGGCCATGGGGAAGATTGTCAGGCGCCGACACGCGGGGACGAAAGGGCGCCCGCCCCCGCCCACGAGGGGTGGCAGCACCCCGGTGTGACTCGGAACACAGCGACGGGCCCGCGCCCGTACGGGATGATGAGGCGCCACCATGCGTGATCAACCGAGCCTGACCGTCACCACCTCCTCCGGCCGCGTCGTGATCACCGGTGAGGACCGGCCCGACATCGTGGTGGAGGGCAAGGCCGCGGTGGAGGACGGCGATGACGGCGGCGTCGTCGTGCGGGCCTCGTCGTCGAGCCTCGCGGTGCGGTGCCCGGCCGGCACCGACGTCCGCGTCGGCACCAGCTCGGGTGGGGTGGAGCTGCGTGGCCGGCTGGGCGACGCCCGCGTTACGACGTCGAGCTCGAGCATCCGGGTCCAGAATGTCGACGCGCTCGAGCTGCGCAGCTCGTCGGGGAGCATCGAGGTCGACACCTGCGTCGGGTACTGCCGGCTCCAGACCGCCAGCGGGAGCGTGTCGGTCGACGACGCGGGAGAAGTCGACATCAGCACGAAATCGAGCTCGATCCGCGTCGGGCGCGCCGCGGGCGGGAAGGTGCATTCCGTCAGCGGGAGCATCGCACTCGGTGCGACCGGGGTCGGCGACCTCGATGTGCGGTCGATCTCGGGCTCAGTGAACGTGACTCTTCCCGACGGGATTCGGCCCCGCTTTCGCCTGCGCACCGTGAGCGGCAGGATCCGGTGCGACTGCGAGGAGGGCGACGACGGCAGCGTCTCGATCGCCACCACGTCGGGCAGCATCCAGGTCGAGCCCGACTGATGAGCGAGCACCGCAGCGCAGCGAGGAGCGCAGCTCCCATGTGGCCGATCGGTGCAGCGGCCGAGGGACGAGGCACGGTGCACTGATGAGCGAGCACCGCAGCGCAGCGAGGAGCGCAGCTCCCATGTGGCCGATCGGTGCAGCGGCCGAGGGACGAGGCACGGTGCGCAGCGAGGAGCGCAGCTCCCATGTGGCCGATCGGTGCAGCGGCCGAGGGACGAGGCACGGTGCACTGATGAGCGAGCACCGCAGCGCAGCGAGGAGCGCAGCTCCCATGTGGCCGATCGGTGCAGCGGCCGAGGGACGAGGCACGGTGCACTGATGAGCGAGGCGGGGGCGGTGGCCTTCACCGACATCGTGGGGTTCACCGAGTTCTGCGCGCTGCGGGGCGACGACGAGGCGGTTGCGCTCCTCTCGCTGCAGGAACGGCTCGTGCGCGACGCCCTTCCCCTCGGCGCCCGCATCGTCAAGGAGCTCGGCGACGGGCTGCTGCTCTGGTTCCCGACCGCCGCGGCGTCGCTGACGACGTGCCTCGACCTGCAGGACGCGTTCGAGCGCGAGTCGCAGGACGGCCTCGTGCCCCTGTGGGTCCGGATCGGGCTTCACTGGGGCCGGCCCGCCTCCCGCGGTGACGACCTCGTCGGCCACGACATCAACGTGACGGCGCGCATCGTCGATGTCGCCGGGCCCGGCGAGGTGCTCGTCTCCGAGGCGCTGCACGCGCAGGTCGCGGGCGCGGCGTTCGAGGTGCAGTTCGACGAGCTGGGCCCGATGGTGATGAAGGGCGTGCCCGAGCCCGTGCGCCTCTACCGCGCCCACACCGCGCGGGAGCGGCTGCCCACCTGAGCGCGCGGTGGGGGTCGTGGTCCCGGAGGCCCGACCGGAAACCCGCAGTCGGTAGGCTGCGCGCCGCATGAGCAGCTCACACACGACCGCGCGGCTCGCGGGGAAGGTCGCACTGATCACGGGAGCGGGCGGTGGCCTCGGGCGGGTGGGCGCAGAGCTGTTCGCGGCCGAGGGCGCCCAGGTCGTCGTGGCCGACGCGGTGGAGGACGCGGGACGGGCCACGGTCGACGCCATCCGCGCCGCGGGCGGCGAGGCCGAGTTCGTGGCCGTCGACGTGTCGCAGGCGGCGCAGGTGCAAGCCATGGTCGCGTTCGCAGTCGAGGTGTTCGGGGGGCTCCACGTCCTCTACAACAACGCGGGCATTCTTCCGCCGGAGGACGCCGGCACCGCCGACACGCCGGAGGACGTGTGGGACCGCGTCATGGCCGTCAACCTGAAGGGCGTGTGGCTGTGCTGCCGGCACGGCATCCCTGCGCTCGTCGCGTCGGGTGGCGGATCGGTGATCAACGTGGCGTCGTCGGTGGCGCTGATGGGCTCGGCCGTCGCCCAGATCGCGTACACCGCGAGCAAGGGTGGCGTCCTGTCGATGACGCGGGAAATGGCGGTCGAGTACGCGCGCACCGGCGTGCGCATCAACGCGCTGTGCCCCGGACCCATCCAGACGCCGCTCATGGCCGAGCTGCTCGCCGACCCCGCCAAGCGCGCCCGGCGTCTGGTCCACGTGCCCATCGGGCGCTTCGGCCGGGCCGACGAGATCGCACGCGCCGCACTCTTCCTCGCATCCGACGACTCGTCGCTGATGACGGGCGCATCCCTCGTGGTCGACGGTGGCATCAGCGTCGCCTACGTGACCCCCGAGTAGAACGGGAGAGCGATGGACGGGCGCGAGCTCGAGCAGCAGGTCGAACGGGAC
The DNA here is from genome assembly GCA_005888325.1 of Actinomycetota bacterium. Lineage (NCBI taxonomy): Bacteria > Bacillati > Actinomycetota > Actinomycetota bacterium. The sequence goes on along the minus strand of VAWU01000017.1, from coordinate 82,649 downwards.
GCCATCGACACCGTGCTGGTGGTGTTCCCCGACCTGCAGGGCCGGCTCGTCGGCAAGCGCGTGACGGGCCGCTGGTTCGTCGGCCACCTGTTGCGCGGCGACGGCGCGATCCACGCGTGCAACTACCTCATGGCCGTCGACGTCGACATGACGCCACTTCCCGGCTACCGATTCGCCAACTGGGACCAGGGCTACGGCGACTTCGCAGCCGTCCCCGACCTCACCACTCTGCGCCGCATCCCGTGGTTGGACAAGACCGCGCTCGTGCTCTGTGACCTCGAGGACGAGGCCACGGGTGAGCCGGTCGAGGTGTCGCCGCGGCGCATCCTGCGCCGGCAGGTCGAGCGGGCCGCCGCCATGGGCTTCACCGTGAAGTGCGGGTCGGAGCTGGAGTTCTTCCTGTTCAAGGACTCGTTCGAGGACGCGGCGGCCAAGCGCTACCAGGGCCTCGAGCCTCATTCGCCGTACAACGAGGACTACCACATCCTCCAGACGACGAAGGACGAGTACCTCATCCGCCAGATCCGCAACGGCATGGATGGGGCGGGGATCCCGGTGGAGTTCTCCAAGGGCGAGGCGGGCGTCGGCCAGCACGAGATCAACCTCGAGTACGCGGACGCGCTGGAGATGGCCGACCGACATGCCATCTACAAGAACGGGGCCAAGGAGATCGCCGCCCTCAATGGCCGGGCCATCACGTTCATGGCCAAGTGGTCGATGGCCGACGTGGGCTCGTCGTGTCACGTCCACGCCAGCCTGTGGGACGCGGACGGCACCACCTCGCTCACCTCGGACGACGACGAACCCGACCAGCCGTCACAGATCTACCGCTGGTTCCTCGGAGGGATGCTCGCGACTGCGCGCGAGCTGTCCTGGCTGTGGGCGCCGTACGTCAACTCCTACAAGCGCTACCAGCCCGACTCGTGGGCCCCGACCGCGATCGTGTGGGGCCACGACAACCGCACGTGCGGCCTGCGGATGGTGGGGCACGGGCCTGCGCTGCGCGTGGAGTCCCGCATCCCGGGTGCCGACGCAAACCCCTACCTCGCGTTCGCGGCGACGATCGCAGGCGGCCTTTACGGCGTCGAGCATCACATCGAGCCGTCGCCGCCCTTCTCGGCCAACGCCTACACGGCCACCGACGTCGCGCGGGTGCCGTCGACCCTCGTCGAGGCGATCGAGGCACTCGAGGCGAGCACGATGGCGGTCGAGGCGTTCGGCGAGGAGGTCCACGCCCACCTGCTCAACACCGCCCGTCAGGAGTGGGCCGCGTTCAACCGCACGGTCACCGACTGGGAGCTGCAGCGCAACTTCGAGCGGATCTGAGTCGCGTCCCTGCCCGTTCTTGTCGTACGCAGCCGTCCTCTGGACGGCTCCCTACGACAAGAACGCGTCACTCGGCGGGTGGCGCGTCGGGCTCCTCGGGCTCGTCGCGGGGGCCGCCCACGAAGGGCAGGTGCTCGTCTCGCAGCAGGACCGCCAGTGGCCAGACGCGGACGTTGCCCGTCTCCGGCTCCTCGGTGACCTGGACCACGAAGGCCGCGTCCTCCCCCGCAAAGGTGCCCACGATGCCCCGCACCTCGTCGCCCCCACGCAGGATGATGTCCAGCGCGGCGAGCTCCTGCTCGCTCGGCTCACCCATGGGTTCCCCTCCCTAACCGCCTACAGCTTCGCGCACCAGAGACTGCAGGTAGGCAACGCCGTTCTCGTGGCGGGGGCTGAGCCAGCCGCGGTCGTACACACCGGACTCCAGGTTGCGTTGCACCGCCTCGCAGATCGCCCGGTCCTCGTCGAGCACCTCGAGGGACAGACGCACCACCTCCTCGTTCGCCGCCTGGGCGGCGGGCGAGAGGTCGCGGAAGAAGTAGTCGTAGACGATGCGCGTGCGTCGCGGCCCGAGGGGCACGAAGCGCTCGACGTTCATGCCGTCGGGTGAGATGTTGAGGGCGAGGTTGGGGAAGCGCCACAGCCATTTGCCGCTGGTGACCGAGCCGTCGCGCGCCGGCGCGGTGTGGACGCAAGCGCGGTCGCCGACGACGACGCGGTAGCGACGGGCATCGACCTCCTTGTTCAACCGCGGGTGCACGAGAGGGATGTGGTAGCCCTCCATGTTGGCCGCCACCTCGTGCGCGACCTGATGGCTGAACTGGAGCTGCTCCATGGCGAAGGGCTCGCACTCGGCCGCGAACGACCCGAGCGCGTCGAGCAGCGGCGTCGCGTCGGCGTCGAGGTTGACGAACACCAGACCCCGCCACACCGCGACGGACACCGGCAGCAGGCCGAGCTCGTCAACAGGAAGCTCGGCGTCGCCGAAGTCCCTCGCCCGCTTGAGGTGACCGTCGAGCTCGTACGACCAGCCGTGGTAGCGGCAGACGAGGGTGTGGCAGCGGCCGGTGCCGCGGTCGACGAGCGGGCCCGCCCGATGACGGCACACGTTGTGGAACGCGCGGACCTCGCCGTCGTGGCCCGCGATCACCAAAACGTTCCATCCGCGGAGGTCGGCGGCCAGGTAGTCGCCCGGCGACTGCAGCTGGCGCGCGCGCCCGACCATCAGCCATTCACGCCCGAACAGCGCAACCCGCTCTCGCTCGTAGATCTCGGGGTCGTGGTACCAGGAGGCGGGCAACGTCTGCACGTCGCGATCATCCCACCGGCGCGCGCGCCGGGCGGAGTGGTGAGAATGAACGCCGTGGCCGTGGACGAGCGAACGTGAACGAGGGAGACGAGGTCGTGCTCGTGCGCCACGGCGAGACCGAGTGGACGCGGTCCGGGCGGCACACCGGGCGTACCGACATCCCGTTGACCGAACGCGGCCGCGAGCAGGCCCAGCGAATCGGGCGCGTCCTGCGCGACCGCCGGTTCGCGCTCGTCCTCGCCAGTCCGCTCTCGCGTGCGCTGGAGACGTGCCGGCTGGCCGGGTTTGGCGAGCACGCCGAGCTCACCGACGACCTGCTCGAGTGGGATTACGGCGACTACGAGGGTCGGCGCACCGACGACATCCGCGTGACGCGACCGCGGTGGTCGCTCTGGTCCGACGGCGTGCCGGGCGGAGAGACGGCCGACGACGTCGCGGCACGCGTCGATCGGCTGGTTGCGCGGGCGCGCGCTGCGGGCGGCAGCGTGGCCCTGTTCGCCCACGCCCACGTGCTGCGCGTCCTGACCGCCCGATGGTTGGGGTTGGGGCCCGAGGGTGGGGGGCTGTTCGTGATGGCACCCGCCGCGGTGTCGATGCTCGGCTACGAGCGCGAGGCATCGGTGATCCGCCGCTGGAACGTCGACGTCGGCTAGCGCGACCGTTCTCTGAACGATCGACGGGGCCATGGCGACGGCGGATCGCTCAGAGAACCGGAGGTGCCGACAGCCGGGCCGACACCCGCTGCGCGGTCGCGTGGAGGAAGATCATCACACCGGTGGCCACGACGAGCAGCGGGCCGACGACCTCGAGGCTCCAATGCGCGGCGAGCACCCCGGCGAGGCCGGGCACGACCGCGCCGCCGAGCGCGGCCGCCGCCACCTGGTAGCCGATGGCCGACCGGGCCCGCTCGACGCCGAGGCGCGTGGGCGTGATCGCGATCAGCGTCGGAAAGATGGCGGCCAGGCTGAGCCCGGTGACCGCGAGCCCGAGCGCGCCGACGACCGGCGCGGGCGACCACCAGATGAGCGCCGTCCCCACCGCGGTGCCGGTCATGCTCGAGTTGAGTAGCCCACGCGACCCCACCCGGTGGGCGACGAGCCCGGCGAGCAGCCGACCGGCGGTGAGGCAGGCCCAGTAGGCGCCCACCCAGATGCCCGCGGCACCAGTCGACATGCCGCGCTGCTCGGTGAACAGGCTGTAGGACCACTGGCCCGCGCTCGCCTCGATTCCCACGTAGACGAAGAACACGAGCATCGCGAGCACGACGAGCACGGTCGGACGATCCGGCGCAGCCGGCTCCGTCGCGGGGCTCGTGGTCCAGACCGCGCGCGTCGAGAAGAACGCGATCGCGAGGCCCGCCTCGAACGCGAAGAGCAGCACGTAGACGACGCGCCACGACGCGTCGGCGTGCAACAGGCCGGTCACCAGCAACGGCCCGAGGGTGGCACCCACGCCGAAGCACGCGTGCAGGCCGTTGAGCGCCCGCACACCGAGGTGCTCGGCCACATAGGCGTTCAGGCCCGCGTCGATGACGCCGGCCGCGGTGCCGACCAGGCCACTGCCCGCGACCACTCCCGCCCACGCGGGGCTGAGGGCGCATGCCGCGAACCCGGCGGCGGAGACGGTGGCGCCCGCCGCGAGCAGTCGCCCGGTGCCCAGCGCGCGCGTCAACCGGCCCGTCGCCACGCTCGCCACGAGGTAGCCCGCGGTGTAGGAGGCGAGGAGCACGCCCAGCTGCGAGACCGGCCGGCCGAACGTGGCGCGCATCGACGGCCAGACCACGCCCCGCGCGCCTTCGGGCAGGCCGAGACCGATGAAGCCCAGCAACGCGAGGACGACCAGGGCGGGGGCGGGACGCCTGCGCACGGCTCCGGCGATGGTGGGCGCACCGTTCACGTCGATCGTCGGACCGTACTTGGCGTAAGACTGGCTGCGACGAACGGAGGAGCATCGCGATGCAACTGGGCATGATCGGCCTCGGGCGCATGGGCGCCAACCTGGTGCTGCGCCTCATGAACCAGGGTCACGAGTGCGTCGTCTACGACATCGACGCGTCGGCGGTGGGGAAGCTGGGCGACAAAGGGGCGGTCGGCGCCTCTTCGCTCGAGGACTTCGTGGCCAAGCTCGCTCCACCGCGCGCCGCGTGGATCATGGTGCCTGCCGCCTTCGTGGCCGCCACCGTCCACGAGTTGGCCGAACGGATGGAGCCGGGCGACATCGTCATCGACGGCGGCAACTCCTACTACCGCGACGACATCCACCGCGCCGCGGCGCTCAAGGAACGAGGCATCCATTTCGTCGACGTCGGCACGAGCGGTGGCGTCTTCGGGCTCGAGCGCGGGTTTTGTCTGATGATCGGCGGCGAGGACGAGATCGTGAAGCACCTCGAACCGCTCTTCGCGACGATCGCGCCGGGCGCCGGCGCGGCCCCGCGCACGCCGGGGCGCACCGGCGAGCTCACGCCGGCGGAGCAGGGCTACCTCCACTGCGGGCCCAACGGCGCGGGCCACTTCGTGAAGATGGTGCACAACGGCATCGAGTACGGGCTCATGGCGGCCTACGCCGAGGGCCTGGGCATCCTGCGCCGAGCCGACCTCGGCAAGGCGGAGCAGACGCACGACGCGGAGACGGCGCCGCTGACGCACCCCGAGTACTACCGGTACGAGATCGATACCGCCGAGGTGGCCGAGGTCTGGCGCCGCGGCAGCGTCGTCGGGTCGTGGCTGCTCGACCTGACCGCAGCCGCGCTACGGCAGGACCCCGACGTGTCGGCCTTCAGCGGCCGGGTGTCGGACTCGGGCGAGGGGCGCTGGACCGTGCAGGCCGCGGTCGACCTCGGCGTCCCCGCCGGCGTGCTCACCACCGCGCTGTTCGAGCGCTTCAGCTCACAGGGCACCGGCGACTTCGCCGACAAAGTGCTCTCGGCGATGCGCAAGGAGTTCGGCGGCCACGAGGAGAAGGCTCCTGCCGGGAGCGCGGCGCCCGACATCAAGCCGACGTGAGCCACACCAGGTGCTGACCATCGGGGCGGGTGGGCTGGAGGCGACCTTCGCGCCCGAGGTCGGGATGCTCGGCACGTCGTTGCGCTTCCGCGGCGAGGAGCTGCTCGACCTCTCGGGCGGGGTGGCGCGCTACGAGCAGGGCCATCAGACCGGGCTGCCACTGCTCGCGCCGTGGGCCAACCGGTTGAGCGGGTGGCGGTACGAGATCGACGGTGTCGAGGTCGATCTCGAGGGCCTGGAGCTCGGCACCGACCCCAACGGGCTTCCCATCCACGGCACGATGACGGCACAGCGGGGCTGGGAGGTGCTGACGTCGTCCGCGAACGCGCTGCGCGCCCGCTTCGCGTACGGCGCCCGGCCCGACCTGCTCGCCGCGTTCCCGTTTCCCCACGACCTGATCGTCGACGTCGCGGTCGACGACGGTGCGCTGCGCGTCTCGACCACCGTCGTGCCGACCGGTGACCGGGCGGTGCCCGTCTGCTTCGGCTGGCACCCCTACCTGCGGCTGCCCGGCCCGCCGCGACGCGAGTGGCGGCTGCTGTTGCCCGCCTGTGAGCACCTCGAGCTCGACCGGCTCAGCCTGCCGACCGGCGTCGCCAAGGCGCAGGCGGCCGAGGAGGAACCCGTCGGCGACCGTATCTTCGACGACCTCTACGCCCTGGGCGACGATCGCGTCCTCGCGATCGAAGGGGGCGGCCTCCGCGTCGCCGTCACCTACGATGCCGGCTACCCCTTCGCCCAGGTCTTCGCGCCGCCGGATGGCGGGTTCGTGTGCCTCGAGCCCATGACTGCGCCCACCAACGCGCTCGGCACCGGGTCGGCCCCGCTCGTGCCGCCCGGCGAGCGCTTCACCGCCCGCTTCTCCATCGTCGTGTCGTTAGCGCGGGCGCGGCTTGTGGACGGCGCCCCGGCGCCCGAGACTGCGAGGCGTGACCGCGAACCGCATCACGGCGACGGCGGAGTGGAAGGCGCTCGAGCGGCACCACGCCGAGGTGAAGGACGTCCACCTGCGCCAGCTGTTCGCAGGCGACCCTCGGCGGGGCGAGACGATGACGCTCGAGGCCGGCGCCCTCTACCTCGACTACTCGAAGAACCGCATCACCCCCGAGACCATGCGGCTGCTGCTCGCGCTCGCCGAACGGGCGGGTCTGCGCGATCGCATCGAGGCCATGTTCACGGGTCAGCGCATCAACGTGACCGAGGACCGTGCCGTGCTGCACGTCGCCCTGCGCGCCCCTGAGCACGAGACGATCCGCCTCGATGGCGACGATGTGGTGCCCGGTGTGCACGCGGTGCTGCGCAAGATGCAGGACTTCAGCGAGCGCGTGCGCTCGGGCGCGTGGACGGGCTTCACCGGCAAGCGGATCACCAACGTCGTCAACATCGGCATCGGCGGCTCCGACCTCGGCCCGGCCATGTGCTACGAGGCGCTGAAGGACTTCAGCGACCGCTCACTCACGGTGCGCTTCGTGTCGAACGTCGACGGCACCGACATCTGGGAGGCCACTCACGACCTCGACCCCGCGGAGACGTTGTTCATCGTGGCGTCCAAGACGTTCACGACCATCGAGACGTTGACCAACGCCCACACCGCGCGCCGTTGGATGCTCGACTCCCTGGGTGACGACGCCGCGGTCAAGAGCCACTTCGCCGCGGTCTCCACGAACACCGAGGAGGTACGGAAGTTCGGTATCGATCCCGCCAACATGTTCGAGTTCTGGGACTGGGTGGGCGGGCGCTACTCGTACGACTCGGCCATCGGCATCTCGTTGATGATCGCCATTGGGCCGGAGCACTTCCGCGACCTGCTCGCGGGCGCCCATACGATCGACGTGCACTTCCGAGAAGCTCCGTTCGACCGCAACCTTCCGGTGCTGCTCGGCCTCATCGGGCTCTGGTACATCGACTTCTTCGACGCGGAGACGCACGCGGTGCTCCCCTACAGCCAGCACCTGGCGAAGCTGCCGGCCTACCTGCAACAGCTCGACATGGAGAGCAACGGCAAGTCGGTCGACCTCGAGGGCAACCCCGTCGACATGCAGACGGGGCCCATCGTGTGGGGGCAGCCCGGCACCAACGGGCAGCACGCGTTCTACCAGCTCATCCACCAGGGCACCCGGCTCGTCCCGTGCGACTTCATCGGCTTCTCCCGCCCGAGCCACCACGTTGACGGCGGCGACCTCGGCGCGCACCACGACCTGCTGATGGCCAACTGCTTCGCGCAGACCGAGGCGCTGGCCTTCGGCCGGACGCCCGACGAGGTCGCGGCCGAGGGTGTCCCTGCCCATCAGGTGCCGCACCGCACGTTCGCGGGCAACCACCCGACGAACACGATCCTGTCGGACGCGCTCACACCTCACGTTCTCGGGCAGCTGATCGCGGTGTACGAGCACAAGGTCTTCACCCAGGGGGCGATCTGGAACATCAACTCGTTCGACCAGTGGGGCGTGGAGCTGGGCAAGGCGCTTGCCAACCGGATCGTCCCCGAGCTCGGGCCGCAAGCCGCCCCCGACGTCGACCTCGACCACGACAGCTCCACCAACGCGCTCATCCGCCGCTACCGCGCCGACTGAAGAGGGTTACCCACGAGGAGGAGAGTGGTTGATGGGCGAGATGATGAACCGGTTGCTCGGTGCGATGAACGCACACGACCTCGATGCGTTCGTCGCTTGTTTTGCGCCCGACTACCGAAGTGAGCAGCCCGCGCATCCCGACCGGGCGTTCCAGGGCAGCGACCAGGTGCGGGAGAACTGGGCAAGCGTCTTCGCCGGCGTGCCCGACTTCGAGGCGGACCTCCTGCTGTCTGCCACCACGGATGATGGTGTCGAGGTCGGGGAATGGCGCTGGCGGGGGGCTCACACCGATGGTTCACCGTTCGCCATGCAGGGGGTCGCCGTCATGGGGATCGAGGGCGAGCGAATCGCATGGGCCCGCCTCTACATGGAGGTGATCGAACAGGACGGCGCGGACATCGACCAGATGGTGCGTGACACCTACCGTCCGCCGGCGACCGAGTGACGATGTGCCCCCGACCGTCCCGTCCGGGGTGAGACCGTCAACCCACGAGTGACAAGGAGAGGCCGAAGTCGCCGGCCGCGTCGGTCCAGAAGCGGGCGGGCTCGAAGCCCGCGGCGGCGAGCTCGGCCTCGACGCCGGCCCGGCGGAACTTGCTGCTGATCTCCGTGCGCATCTGCTCGCCCGCGTCGAACCCGACCGTCATGTCGAGGGCGGGAAGCGTCACCGTCTGGTCGACCTGGGCGCGCAAACGCATCTCCACCCACTCGTTGTCGGGGTCCCAGCGGGCGACGTGGGCGTAGCACGCCGGGGCGAAGTCGGCGTCCAGCTCGCGATTGAGCACGTGCAGGACGTTGCGGTTGAACTCGGCCGTGATCCCACCGGGGTCGTCGTAGGCAGCTTCGAGCCGCCCGACGTCCTTCACCAGGTCGACGCCGAGGAGAAGGCCGTCGCCGGGGCCGAGACTCGCCGCCACCTGCGCGAGAAACGCGGCGCGCGGCCCAGGAGCGAGGTTGCCGATGGTGCCCCCGAGGAACGCGACGAGCCGGCGGCCCGCATTCGGCACCATCCCGAGGTGACGCTCGAAGTCGCCCACCACACCGTGCACCGCGACTCCCGGATAGGCCTTGGCGATGGTGGCGCTGGCGGCAAGCAGCGTCGCCTCACTCACGTCGAACGGCACGAACGACTTCAACGACCCGGCGCGCGCGAAGGCGTCGAGCAGCAGGCCGGTCTTGGCCGACGTCCCGGATCCGAGCTCGACGAGGGTGTCGGCCCCGGAGAGGGCGGCGATCTCGTCCGCCCGCTGCTCGAGGATCTCGCGCTCGCGTCGCGTCGGGTAGTACTCCGGCAGCCGGGTGATCTCGTCGAAGAGCTCAGACCCCCGATCGTCGTAGAACCACTTGGGCGGGAGCTCCTTGGGTTGCGCGGCCATGCCCCTGCGCGCGTCATCGCGCAGCGCGGCGGCCATATCGGCTGCATCGAGGTGGAACTCGACGGTGAGGGTGGCCGGCACGGGCGTGCTCATGGCATTTCTCCCAGAGAGGTGATGACGATGTTGTCGGCGCGCGCGTCGACCAGCGACCGGTCGGGAACCGCCTGCCAGCAGCTGTCGTCGTCGAACGGCTCCGACGCGACGACGATCCCGTCACCGCGCCGTACGAACAGAGAATCGCCGGACGCGGTCGCGGCCACGCTCCCGCCATCGGTGAGGACGAGGTTGAGCCGTGCCGTCGTGACCGCCTCGACCGTCGCGATCACGCCGGCCAGGGCCTCACCCATCGCGTCGCCCGCGTCGAGGCGATCGAGGACGAGTGCGAACAGCACCTCGGCGTCGGATGCGCCCTCGATGCCGGCTCGAGCGCGCTCGCTCACCCGTCTGCGCAACTCGATCCCGGGCTCCTCGCGGAACCCATCGACGGCGCCGTTGTGGGCGAAGAGCCACCGTCGAGACGTGAACGGCGGGGCGCCGCTCTCCTCGACGGGTGCGGGTGGTGTGGCGCTGCGGACGGCGGCCAGCACCGCGCCCGAGGCGACCACGCCCGCCAGACTGGTGAACGAGCGATCGGTCCACATCGGCCGGGCGGTGCGATAGCGCGCCGGCTCGGGCCGGCGGCCACAGTCGTACCAGCCGACCCCGAACCCGTCGGCATTCACGGTGCCGTGACGCTGATGGCGCGGGGCCCACGACTGGCGAAGCAACGAGTGCTCGGGCGCGAGCAGCAGCGCTTCGAGGGTGACCGGCGGACCGAGGTACGCGACGAAACGGCACACGGCTCAGACCGCGTCGCGCGCGGTGCGAAACCCGGCGAAGATCTGGCGGCGGATCGGGTAGTCCCAGTTGCGGAAGGTGTTGCGCGTGGCGATCGGGTCGGTCGCCCACGAGCCGCCCCTGAGCACTTTGTAGTCGGGGCCGAGGAACACCTCGGAGTACTCGCGGTACGGGAACGACTCGAATCCGGGATAGGCGGTGAAGTCCGACGCGGTCCACTCCCACACGTCGCCGACGAGCTGCACGCAGCCGTAGGCGCTGGCGCCACCCGGGTACGCGCCCACGGGGGCAGGGCCGAACTGACGCCGGCCGAGGTTGGCACGCGACGGTTCGGGCGCGTCGTCTCCCCACGGGTATCGCCGCTTGCGATCGCGCTCGGGGTCCCACGACGCGGCCTTCTCCCACTCGGCTTCGGAGGGTAGGCGACGGCCGCGCCATCGCGCGTACGCGTCCGCCTCGTACCAACAGACGTGCTGGACGGGCTCGTCGAGGTCGACCGCCGCCCGCCGGCCGAACCGGAGAACCGACCACGACGACGCACTCTCGCGTCGCCAGAACTCGGGATGCTCGAGGCGCGCTTCTCGGCACCATCTCCAGCCGTCGTCGCTCCACCAGCGGGCGTCGTGATAGCCGCCGGCGTCGATGAACTCGAGAAACGCGTGGTTCGTGACCGGTGCGGTGTCGATGAGGAAGGGGTCGACGTGCACCTCGTGTGCGGGCCGCTCGTTGTCGTAAGCCCACGGCTCGGTGTCGGTGCCCATCACGAAGGGCCCGCCGCCGACGAGCACCTCCGCGGGCGCGACCACTGCCCCAGCCGGCGGCGCTTCGACCGGCCCCACGTCGACGGGCCCGGCCTTGAGCTGCAGCGTCGCGAGCATCGTCTCGACGTGTTGGTGCTCGTGCTGGACGACCATCCCGTACACGAAGCCACGGCTCAGCAACGGCACTCCGGGATCGAGATCCACCCGGTCGAGGACATCGAGGGCGCGGCCGCGCACAGAAGCGATGTAGGCCCGGGCGTCATCCGGGCCCAAGAGCGGCAACCGGGGCCGGTCGGGCCGGGGATGCCGGAAGGCGTCGTACATGTGGTCGTACCGCGCACCGACACCCTCGTGCCCGAGCCCCCGCAGCAACCAGATGTCCTCGTAGTTGCCGACGTGCGCCAGGTCCCACACCAGCGGTGACATGAGCGCCGAGTGCTGCCGCCGCAGGTCGTCGTCGCCCAGCGGCTCGAGCAGCGCGAGCGTGCGGCGCCGCGTCGCGTCCAGCTCCGCCGCCACCGCGTCTTTCAATTGCGCGTCCTTCAACTGCGTGTCGTGCATCTCAGGCCACCTGGCGATCGGCGGCCCACCGGTCGAGCACCTCATCGGCCGGACAGCGGCCGCGGGCCACGAACCGGTCGAAGAACGCGGCACATGCGGCCTGCGTCTCGGGATCGGCGCCGAGCCGCGGGAGAGCCGCGATCGCGGCGACGAAACATCGGCGCGCCGATGCAGCCAGCGCCGGGTGTGAGAGCCCGAGGCGGGCGGCCTGGTGCCAGAGGTGGGCCGTGGGCGCGGTTGCCTCGCGGGCTACGGCTGCGGCCTCGGGGTCGTCGAGCAGCGCGGTCGCGACGGCCCCCGGCACGCGCCACCACGGCTCGGGCAGGGCGTCGACCATGCGCAGCTCCATCCAGCCGCGCAGGCGGACAGGCGGGAACAGCGTCGTCAGGTGGTAGGCGAGGTCGTCGGCGGTCGGGTAGCCGAGCTCGTGACCCCTCGACATCCACTCCTCGAACGTGAGGTGCTCGAACACGGGCACGAAGCGCTCGGGCCCGGCTCGGACGAGCATCACCCGTGCGCCGAGCGCGTACTGCGCCCACTGGTCCGACGGAGACGCAGTGCTCTCGGCGGCATCGTCACCGATGGCGAGGCCCGAGGTACACGCGGGTGCGGTACGAGTCCGGTCGATCGCGGCCCAGACGGCGAGTCGCGCCGAGCGCCAACGCGACGGCCGTCCGCCCACGATCGGTGAGTTGGCGCAGGCAGCGGCGAGGACGGGACCGATGGCGTGCGCGAGCTCCCAGCGCGCACCCGGCGTCCCCTCGCCCGTCATGTCCAGGTTGAGCTGGATGGACGCGGTGCCGCACATCATGCGCCGACCCGCGCTCCCGGCGCCGTCGAAGTATGCCTCCATCGCGTCGTAGCGCGGCCCGCCCACCACCCGCCGGCAGGGTCGGAACGGGTCGAGGCCGAGGCCGACCAGGTCGACGCCGGCGTCGCCGATTCGGCCGCGCAGGACGGCGAGGTCGGCGGCCACGGCGGCATGTGCGGCGCCGATCCCCGCCTGGGGCAACGAGCTCAGCTCGACCTGCCCCCCGGGCTCGAAGGTCAGTCGCCCACCTCTCGGCAGTGGGCCCGCGACCTCGGTCCGCAGCTGGTCGAAGCAGATGGGCCGGGCAGGGTCGTCGAGCGGCCAGGTGAGCCACTCCAGCTCGACGCCGAGGCGACCGCGTCCCGCGGTCGCGACGGCATGCTCACGGACGTGCCGGTGGACGTCGTCCGTGCGCAGGCTCGGTTGGCGGGAAGGCACCCCTTACCGGTGGCCGAAGTGCGCGGTGACCCAATCGAGATTGCGCACCGGCGCCGTCCAGAGTTGCAGGCCGATGGACCTGTCCTTCATCGTTCCTCCTGGTGTTTTCGTGTGGGGGACGCGACGACACTACGGCCGTCTCGCGGGTTGGGCACATCGCGCCGCCCGGCCGGCCCCGGAGGCCACGAGGGGCCGACAACCCCGGCAGCGCCTCCGGGCTCTCGGCCCAGGGCGAGGCGGCGGCCAAGCAGATCCTCTCCTGGCTGAACAAGAAGTTCCCCGACTAAGCGCGGTAGTCGGGCTTCGAGCGGATCAGCGTCACTCCGTCCGCAGGATCAGCGCCGAGGGGCTGCGGCCCGCCGCCCACGCGGGCAGGGCCGCGATCGCGTTGGCCGCGACGAGGGTGGCGGGGATCGTGAGCAGGATCGGAAGGGGGGGTGTGACCGCGTCGGCACTGACGCCGAGCTGGGTGGTGAACAGCGTCCACGCCCAGCGGCCTCCTGCGGTGCCGAGCGGCACCCCGATCAACAGCGCGATCGAGCTCAACGTCGTGGCCTGCCAGACCACCGCGAACGACACCTGCCGGCGCACGAACCCCAACGTCTTGAGCACCGCGAGGTCGCGGCGCCGGCGCCGCACGGAGCTGACGAGCGTGTGGGCGAGCGTGACGGCGGCGAGGAGCGCGAGCACTCCGGCGAGCACGCCCGGCAGGCTGTCGACGCGAGCGATGCTGGTCAGGTCGCTCGGGCGGCGCGCGGCTTGCGTCGGCACAGGGGCAAGCGCGGCACGCACGCGCCTGTAGGTCGCGGGGGCGTCGACCCCGGGCCGGAAGCGCGCGAGGTACACGTTGTGTTGCGCGCTCGGCAACAGGTCGGCGAGGCCGGCGAAGGTCGTCAGGGCGCCGTCGCCCAGCTGACCCGCGTCGCCGAAGTCGGGGAACACCCCACGGCCGACGACGCGCAGGCGCGCGGTGCGACGGCCGAGCCGGGCCGTGACGCTGTCGCCGACGCGCTTGTGCAGCTTGTGGAGGGTCCGCGCCCCGAGCAGCACCTCGCCGGGCCGGCCGGGGGGACGGCCGCTCACCACCGTGGGCACCACCTCGCCCCGCACCTGCTCCAACGCCAGGACGTCGACGCGGTGCCGGTCGAGCTCCAGCTGGCTGACGGTGCCGACTGCGAGTGCGCCCACCGCGTGATCGTTCGACAGCGCGCCCCGAAGCGTGAGGTCGACGGCGCCGGGCAGGCCCGGCGCGCCGCTCTTGATGTCCCAGTTCCATCCGTACAGCACCGGTGTGTCGAGCAAGCGGTGGAGGCTGGCGGCGAAGCTCCACGTTGCGGTGAGCAATGCGACCACGACCGCGACACCCAGCATGGTCGTGCGCACCGGCACCGCGGTCGCGCCCCGACCAGGCTCGAGCGCGAAACGCACCCCGACCACCGCGGTGGGCGGGACCTCCGTGCGGGTCAGCGACTCGGCGACCCGCGAGGGGCGTTCGTCGGCCGGCGCGGTTCGCGTAGAAGCAGTGTTGGTGAGCCGCGACGCGCGCCATGCCGCGACGAGCGTCAGCGCGCCGACGATCACGATCAGGACGAGTCCGCCGACGCCGAGCACGAGGCCGTCGAACGCGACACCCGGTGTGATCTCCGCGGTGCGTGCCAGCCCGACGGGGCTCAGCGGCGAGAGCGCGAATGCGATCCCCAACGCAAGCGCGCTGCCCAGCCCGGCCACCACCAACCCACGCACCAACGCCACGAGCGTCAGCTGACCGGACGTCATGCCCATGGCCCGCAGCACCGAGTGATCGCCCGCTTCGCCGACCGTCTGGCGCGTGAGCGCCTGGCCCACGATCACCAGCAGCGCAAGGGCCGTCAGCGCCGCGAGCAACCGCGACGCGAGCCCCTCGACCTTGACCGCGCGTTGCACCGCGGCGGTCTGGTTGGGTCGGGTGAAGACGAACGACGTCTGTCCCTTCGCCAGGCGGTCGACGCCGTCCTGGAACGCCGGGAGGTCGGCCGCACCCCGCTTCAGCCGCACGTACGAGAGCGGGCTGTCCACCAGCCGGCCCTGGTAGAGACGGAAGAACGCGGGGGTGAGGTGCAGCGGCGGCGCCAGGTCGGGCCCGAGGGGCGGGAACTCGGCGGGCGAGGCCTCGATGCCCACGATCTTCACGGTCACGAGCGGGCCGTCGGCCACCTGTTCGATGACCGGTGCGGCGCCTTCCGCGACCTGCAATCGCCGCGTGAAGCCCCCCAGCAGCTCGGCGGCCACCCGGTCGAAGCTCCTGCCACGCGTGAACCGGAGGCGCAGGGTCGCGCCCACCCTCAGGTGCAGGCGCTCGGCGAGCAGGAAGCTCGCAGTCGCCTCGTCGACCCGTTCGGGGTTCGCGGGCCGGCCCGCGAGCATCTTCCACCGCTCAATGGTGTTGCCGAGGCCCGCGTCGCCGTGCGCGATCGGAAACATGTCGGTCGGGCCGAGCAGTCGCCCGCTCTCGGTGCGCCCCGCGAACAGCAGGTACACCGCGATGCGCGAGGTGCTCGCAACCTCGGGTAGGTGATCGACCGCGTTCAGGTCCACGTTTCCGACGAACAGGAACTGGCTCTGACCCACGACGAGCACGTCGGCCGCATTCGACGCGGCCGCCAGGCGCGGGTACGCGTCCTCGGTGCGACGCGCCCCCGCCAACGCCGCCAGTACCACGCCGCCGCCGATGCCGACGACGAGCGCGAGCCCCAACCACGAGCGCCATCGGGCTCGCAGCTCGTGGCGCGCGCGGATCCAGACCGGGCTCAGCACTTCAGCTGCACAGCACGGTCAACTGCCGCTGATGAGCGCGGCCAAGCGGTCGACACCGACCAGCTGGCGGAAGTCGTGGGGCGTGTACCCGGTGACGACGGTGTGGACCCGCGCTCGCGCCGTCGCCGAACGGCGGAGGCCGAAGAGAGGCGCCAGCTCGCCGAAGTAGCCGCCGGCCTTGACCCCCGCGACGAACTCCTCGCCGCCATCCGAGAGCTGGCGGACGAGCTCGATCTCACCGTCGTCCACCGTGTAGACGAGATCGCCCGGCTCACCCTGGGCGAAGAGCACATCGCCGGGATCGAGCTCGCGACGCTCGGGCGGACGCGACTCGCGGTCGACTCGGGGACTGAGCTCCACCACCCGGTCGGCGAGCGGGATCATCCGCTCGTCGTGGGTCGCCACGACGACGACTCGACCCGGGCTGGCCACCTCGCGGAGGAGGCGCAGCACCCCGTCGACCTGCACGTAGTCGAGATGGGCGGTCGGCTCGTCGGCGAGGAGCAACGGCGGCTCGTACGCCAGGGCGCGGGCGATGGCCACGCGCTGCTGCTGGCCGCCCGAGAGGTCACCCGGCCGGTGCTTCACGCGATCGCTGAGGCCGACCCGCTCGAGCAGCTCGGCAGAACGGCGCCGCGCCTCGCGACCACTCGTGCCGCCCGCCCACATGGGTGCTGCGACGTTCTCGAGCGCGGTGAGGCTCGGAACCAGGTTGAACGCCTGGAACACGATGCCGACGCGATGACGCCGGTACTGCGTGAGCGCGTCACCGCTGAGCTGGGAGACCTCGACGTCATCGAACCGGATCGACCCGCCCGCCGGCTTCAGGATGGCGGCCAACGCCGAGAGCAGCGTGGTCTTGCCGCAGCCGCTCGCGCCGAGGAGCAGCACGAGCTGGCCCGACTCCACGTCGAGGTCGAGCGCGTCGATGGGGCGGACCACGTAGCCGCCGCTCGAGTACTCGATCCTGAGGTCACGGATGCGAAGGCCGCCCGCAGTGCTCATGCGCCGCTGAACGCCAGCGCCGGGTCGACGCCGACGGCTCGGCGTAGCCCGGCCACGCTGGCGAGCGTGCCCACGACGACGGCGATGACGAGCAGGCGTAGGTACGCGCCCGAGGGGATCTCGACGGGGAACGGGAACGACGCGGCGAGGGGCTGGGCCAGCACCGCGGCCGCGATGGCGCCCGCGAACGACAGCACGACGGCCTGGAGCGCGAGGCCGACGAGCAGGGCACGACTCGACGCGCCGGTGGCCTTCAACACCGCGAAGTCGCGCACCCGCTCGAGCGCGGACAGGTACACCATCGACCCGATGATGCCCGCGGCGACGATCCAGAGGAGAGCGTTGATGAAGGCGATCGACTGGTTCCCGCTCTTCGCGACCCGTGCGAGATCCGATATGGCCTGCTGGTCCGTGACCAGATGAAGGCCGTCGGGCACCGTCCGGGGCACACCCTCGGTGATGAAGGCCGTCGCGAGCGGCTGCCCCGCGAACGCGAGCGCCTGTGCGTCCTCTACCGGCATGAGCAGCGTGGGGACGCCGAAGTTGAACCTCACGCGCGATACCAGGCCCACCACACGGAGCCGGTGGCCGTTGGCGACCACGCGTTCGCCGACGCGCAGGCCCAGCGCTGAATCCGCGAGGGTCTCTCCTCGCCCGCGTAGCGCCCGGCCACGAACGACGCGTGGTGCCATGATCCCGCCCGGGCGATAGCCGACTACGTTGACGTCGCGCACGGATTTCTCGTGGATGGTCGAGCGGAACAGCACGACCGGCTCGGCGCGGGCGACGCCGGGCTCGACCGCGACCTCGTTCGCGAGGCCGGCGGGAATCACCGACGCCGTGGTGAACGGGCCCGTGCTGCCGGCGGCCACGACCCATGCGTCGGTGCCGAACAGCCGCACGATGCGGTGGTTCGCGTTGCTCAGGCTGGAGCTGGCGCCCGACAGCAGCAGCGTCATCGCGAACACGAGCGCGGTGGCAGCGACCGCGATCGTGAAACGGCGCCGTCGCCACTGGAGGTCACGAACGCTCACACGCCACACGTCGGATGAGTTTCTACACCTTCACCCACGTGGGATCGCGGGGAGCTCTCGCCCCTGGCCGACCGGCACGTCGGCCACGCAACGTAGGGGCCGGCGCGGCGGACGGACTGCCTCTGGACGCAGGCGACCCCGGGGGGCAGACTCACGGACGGCGGTGCGCCGTTCACTCGGGGGTGTCAGCACCATGAGCACGACTGTCGCGGGGGGCCAGGCGGCACCGCCTGCGACACCGCGACCCGCACCTCCGCGACCCGCACCCCGGCGCCCCGGCCTCGGCATCGTCGTGACCGCGATCTGGGCCGCCTTCGCGATCGCGGCGCCGGCGGTGATCATCTACCGCCACTCGCGCGACAACGACGGAGGCGCCGCCAAGGTGGGAGGCGACACGGTCACCATGGCGCAGATCGCGTTCAAGCCCACGACGCTCGTGGTGGCGCGCGGCACCAAGGTGTCGTTCGTGAACAAGGACAGCGCACCGCACACGGTCACGCAGAAGGGTGGTGGCATCGACTCCGGGGTGCTCAACCCGGGCAAGACGTTCACGCTCGAGGTGAATGACGCGTTCGAGTACACCTGCACGATTCACCCGAGCATGAAGGCCAAGGTCGTTCTCTCGGGCTAGGGAGGCGTGTACGTGGACGTCATCGAGTTCCTCAACGACATCACCGGCAACAACCTGCTGCTGTGGAAGGTGATCCTCACAACGGTGGTGTTCGCGCTGGCGGGCATGCAGGTGTTCTTCGCTGCCCGGTTGTGGAACGTCTCGACCTTCCCTCCGATGTCACCCGCCGCCGCGGCGCGGGTTCACCGCATCAGCGGACGCCTGGCGGTGACGCTCGGTGCCGTCGTCGCGTTCTCGTGCCTGGCCGGTCCGGCCGGGCCCACGTCGCCCACCCGGGTGCTGCTCCACTCGATCTTCGGCACCCTCGTCTTCGTGATCCTGACCGCGAAGTTCGCGGTGCTGAAGCTGCTCAGATCCGGAGGCGACCTCCTCCCCTGGATCGGCAGTGCCCTGTTCCTCACGTTCGCCGCCATCTGGGCGACGTCCGTTGCCGACTACGTCTCTGCGAGGTAGCGAATGCGCGTCGTCAAGAAGCTCTCGCTGATCGGTCTCGCCGTGGGTCTGGGCGCGGGTCCCA
>VAWU01000017.1:36955-63536 GCA_005888325.1 Actinomycetota bacterium | reverse complement strand
GTCACGGATCGGGGCGGCACCTTCGACACCAACCCCATCGCGCCGAACGCAACGGGCGAGATCACCTTCTCGGCACCGGGCGTGTACCACTACTTCTGCCGCATCAACCCCAACAAGATGAACGGCATCATCACGGTCACCGGCGACACCGGTCAGGCCGACGTCAACCGCGTCGAGGCGATCGACCCCGCGCCTCAGTTCACCGGTGAACGCCTGCGGTTCGTGCCCGACACGCTGACCGTGAAGGCGGGCTCCACGCTCCAGTTCGCCAACGTCGGTGGCAAACCCCACTCGCTCACCGCCGACGACGGTTCGTTCGACACCGGGATCGTCATGCCGGGGGCCGAGGCCGGTCGCTTCGCGGGAACGAACGCGTCCATCACCCTCAAGGAGCCGGGCACGTTCAAGTTCCACTGCGAGGTGCACCCCACGGTGACGGGGGTGGCCCCTGCGGGACCGGGCCCCGCGCCACCATCCGACGCCGCGAGACAGGTGAGCGTCGACACGGTCGACTTCGCGTTCAAACCCGCGCAGGCGTCGGTCGCGCCGGGAGGCGAGGTGACGTGGACCAACCGCGGGTCCGCGCCGCACACGGCGACGTTCGACGACGTGTCGCTCGACACCGGCACCATCGCGCCGGGCAGCAGCGGCAAGCTGACCGCGCCGGAAAAACCGGGCAGCTACAGCTACAAGTGCAAGATCCATCCGGCCAAGATGCGCGGGGTGCTCGTCGTGGTCGGCCAGAACCAGGCCGATCCCACTGCGACCGCGGCCGCCAAGGCGACCGGCCCACCCTACGCGGCGGCCGGCAACACCGGGCCGGGAGGCGGCATTTCCGGGTTCGCCCTCGCCACCGGTGTCGTGGCCGCCTTTCTCGGAGGCTTCGGCATCTCGGCGTTCGTGCGGCCTCGCCGCGCCGTCCCCAGCCCACCCTCTCCGTAGCACCGATACCTGCGCCACACTCGGGGGACGCGCACAGCCGACCCACAGGGTCTGGTGCCGTGGAATCGACACCATCGAACGACTGGGACCTTCCCCATTACACGGCCCCCACCGAGACCATCCCGACCGTGACCGCTCCGACCGAGACGGTCCCGGAGCCTCCTCGCCTGCCGCCCGCCGGTCTACCCCCTGTCCCGCCCCCGGCGGGCGGCGGCGCCCCGCCTCCCCCGCGTCCCACCCGGGGCCGTGTGGCAGCCCTCCTGGCCACCACGGCGCTCGCGGCGGGCGCGGTGGGCGGCGTGGTGGGCGCCAAGCTCACCGACGACCGGCCGGTCACCGCGTCACCCGCCACCACCGTCGGGCGAGCGGTCTCCACCGGCCCGAGCTCGGTGCTCGCGGGGCCGGCCCTCGACCTGCAGGGGATACTCGCCAAGGCCGCGCCCGCGGTGGTGTCCATTCGCGCGTCGGGCGCGGGCGGCAGCGGCGCGGGCACCGGGATCATCCTCACCGCGGACGGCGAGGTCCTCACCAACGCGCACGTCGTGAGCGGCGCCGACACGGTGCGCGTGCGACTCGAGGGCGAGTCCCAGTCGCGCTCGGCCACCATCGTGGGCAGCGATGGCGTCAACGACCTCGCGCTCTTGAAGATCGGCAACGCGAGCGGGCTGCCCACGGCCGAGCTCGGCGACTCCGCGACCGTGAAAGTCGGCGACGACATCGTGGCGATCGGCAACGCACTCGGTCTGCCGGGTGATCCCACCGTGACGCGAGGCATCGTGTCGGCCACCGATCGCACCCTCGACAACCTCACCGGGCTGATCCAGCACGACGCCGCCATCAACCCGGGGAACTCCGGGGGCCCGCTGATCAACCGTTCCGGTCAGGTGGTCGGCATCAACACCGCGACCGCCGGACAGGGCATCGGCTTCGCCATCCCCATCGACCACGCCAAGAGCGTGATCGAACGGCTGCGGCGGGGCGAGAGCGCCCCACCGGTCGGGTGGCTGGGCGTGCAGACGACCGACCCCGACGACGGCAGCCGTGGCGCCCTCATCGTCGCCGTCGTGAACGGGGAGCCGGCCGACCAGGCCGGCCTGCAGGAGGGAGACCTCATCACTGCCGTCGACGGGACGCCGGTGACGGGCGCGAGCGACTTGGGCGGCCTCGTCCGCGACCACCGTCCCGGGCAGCGGGCGACGATCACGGTGACGCGGAACGGCGAGTCGCGGGACCTGCAGGTCACGTTCGGCTCGAAACCCAACAACTGACGTGACGGGACGGGGCACGATTGAGGCCATGGTGCTCCCCGCGGCCCGGGTACTGGTCGTCGACGACGAGGATGCCATCACCGACCTGGTGAGCACCGCGTTGCGGTACACCGGGTTCGACGTCGCCGTGGCCTCCACCGGCCGCGCCGCGATCGCCACGGCCGCCACGTTCCGGCCCGAACTGATCGTCCTCGACATCATGCTCCCCGATCTCGATGGCTTCGAGGTCACCCGCCGGCTGCGGGGCGACGGCGTGCGGGTACCGGTCGTGTTCCTCACCGCACGCGACGCGACCGAGGACAAGGTCACCGGGCTCACCATCGGCGGCGACGACTACGTCACCAAGCCGTTCAGCCTCGAGGAGCTCGTCGCGCGCGTCCGCGCGGTGCTGCGCCGTACCCGAGGCGACGACGACGGCTCGAGCCGTCTGCAGTTCGGCGACCTCGAGCTCGACGAGGACACCCACGAGGTCTGGCGCGCGGGTGCTTCCGTCGCGCTGACCGCCACAGAGTTCAAGCTGCTCCGGTACCTCATGCTCAACGCACGAAGAGTCCTGTCGAAGGCGCAGATCCTCGACCACGTCTGGGAGTACGACTTCGGGGGTGACGCCAACGTCGTCGAGACCTACATCTCGTACCTGCGCAAGAAGGTCGACCAGATCGAGCCCCATCTGATCCACACCGTCCGGGGCGTGGGGTACACCTTGCGGCTGCCCGGCTGAGATGTCGCTGCGCGGCCGACTCCTGGCCGGTCTCGTCGCACTGGTGACGGTCGGCATGCTCGTGTCCGACGTCGTGACGTACACAGCACTGCGCTCGTTCCTCGTCGACCGCATCGACCAGCAGCTCGAGGACACGGTGCTGCCCGCGGCGCAGGAGCTGAGAATCCAGTCCGGGTTCCCGCACCGGCCGTCGGACCGGACGATCATCCCCGCGGGCACCGACGCGCGGCTCCTCGACGGCAGTGGCCAGGTGGTGGCCACGCTGCCCGGGTTCCGGGAGCCGTCGGACCCACCCCCCCACCTGCCCGACCTCACCTCGATTGGCCGGGCCGACGGGCAGCACGCCTTCACCGCCCGGGCGGAGGGTGGGAGCTCGCTGCGCTACCGGGTGCTCGCCACCCCGACGACCGACGGGGGCGTCTTCGTCGTCGCCCTCCCGCTGCGCGACGTGACGAAGACGCTCGGCCGGCTCGTCCTCATCGAGGTGATCGCCACCCTCTCGGTGATCGTGCTGCTCGGCCTCCTCTCGTTGTGGGTCGTGCGCGTCGGGCTGCGCCCCCTCGACCAGATGGCCACCACCGCGGGAGAGATCGCGGCCGGCGACCTCTCGCGCCGCGTGGAGCGGGCGGACGATCGCACTGAGGTGGGGCGGCTCGGCGCGGCGTTGAATGGCATGCTCGGGCACATCGAGCGGGCCTTCGCGGCGCGGACCGCGTCGGAGCAGCGGCTCCGGCGGTTCGTCGCCGACGCGTCGCACGAGCTGCGCACCCCGCTCACCTCGATCCGCGGCTACGCCGAGCTCTTCCGTCGCGGCGCGGCGGAGCACCCCGACGACCTCGAGACGGCCATGCGGCGCATCGAGGACGAGAGCGCGCGCATGAGCGTGCTCGTCGACGACCTGCTGCTCCTGGCCCGTCTCGACCAGGGCCGTCCCCTCGAGCGGGAGGAGGTCGACCTCGTCGCGCTCGCGAGTGACGCGGTGGACGACGCTCGCGCCGTCTCGCCCGATCGGCCCATCACGTTCGAGACCAACGGACCCGTGACGGTCACGGGCGACGAGGCCCGGCTGCGCCAGGTGACCGCGAACCTGTTGGCCAACGCGCGGGTCCACACGCCGGAAGGCACGCGCGTGCATGTGCGCGTCCGGTCGACACAAGAGGGCGCCCAGCTCGAGGTCGCGGACGAGGGCCCCGGTCTCGAAGCCGACGAGGCGGCGCGCGCGTTCGAGCGCTTCTACCGAGCCGACCCGGCGCGTGCGCGCGCCGGTGGCGGGAGCGGGCTGGGGCTCTCCATCGTCGCCGCCATCGCCGCGGCCCACGGGGGACGGGCGACGCTCGACACCGGCCCCGGCCGCGGCGCCACCTTCCGCGTCGAGCTGCCCCGAGTCGCGCCGCCTCCGGTCGAGGCGCCCACACCGCTCACAGCATCCACCCAAGAATCGCCCACGACGATCACAGACCTGAGGGACCAGAATGAGTGACATGTCTTCCAACCCGCGACCGCCGTCCATCGCCGAGGCGCGCCCGGCGTCGGATGCCGCCCTGCTCGAGCGCACGCTCTTCGAGGTCAAGCGCGTGATCGTGGGGCAGGACCGCATGGTCGAGCGCATGCTGGTTTGCCTGCTGGCGCGCGGACACTGCCTCATCGAGGGGGTGCCGGGCCTGGCCAAGACCCTCGCGGTGGAGACGCTGGCCTCCTCGGTAGGCGGGTCGTTCGTACGGCTCCAGTTCACCCCCGACCTGATCCCCGCCGACATCATCGGCACGCGGATCTACCGGCCCTCGCGTGAGGCGTTCGACGTCGAGCTGGGCCCGGTGTTCGCCAACTTCGTGCTGGCCGACGAGATCAACCGCGCGCCCGCGAAGGTGCAGTCGGCGCTGCTCGAGGTGATGGCCGAGGGCCACGTCTCGATCGGCGGCATCACCCATCCGGTGCCCATGCCGTTCCTCGTGCTGGCGACGCAGAACCCCATCGAGTCCGAGGGCGTCTACTCGCTCCCCGAGGCGCAACGCGACCGCTTCCTCATGAAGATCGTCGTGGGCTACCCGAGCGGTTCCGAGGAGGTCGAGATCGTCCGGCGGATGGGCGTCGACCCGCCCCGCGCGGTCGAGGTGCTCGACACTGCGACGCTCGTGCGGCTGCAACGCGACGCCGACCAGATCTTCGTGCACAACGCGGTCATGGACTACGCGGTGCGCATCGTGCTCACGACGCGCGAGCCGGCCGAGCGGGGCCTGCCCGAGGTCGCGCCGCACCTCGCCTTCGGGGCGAGCCCGCGCGCCAGCCTCGGCCTGATCGCCGCCGGCCGCGCGCTCGCGCTGATCCGCAATCGCAACTACGTGCTTCCCCAGGACGTGTTCGACGTGGCGTCCGAGGTGCTGCGGCACCGGCTCGTCCTCTCCTACGAAGCGCTGGCCGACGGCGTCACGCCCGACGACATCGTGGGCCGGGTGATCGCAACCGTCGTGGCGCCCCGCGTCGCCCCCAGCCAGGACCGCACCGCGGTGATTGCGTGAGCGCCCGCCCGGGGTTGGCGCGGGGCCAGGCGGCCCTGCGCCACCTCGAGCTGACCATCACGCGTCGCCTCGACGGCCTCCTACAGGGCGACCACCAGGGCCTCGTGCCGGGCTCGGGCAGCGACCCGGGCGAGGGCCGCGTGTACCAGCCGGGCGACGACGTGCGCCGCATGGACTGGAACCTCACCGCTCGCACCACCGTCGCCCACGTGCGGGAGACGATCGCCGACCGCGAGCTCGAGACGTGGGTGGTCGTCGACCAGTCGGCGAGCCTCGACTTCGGGACCGCGGCGTGCGAGAAGCGCGACCTGGCGCTGGCTGCGACGGCAGCAGTGGGCTTTCTCACCGCGCGCGCGGGCAACCGGCTCGGCGCGCTGTTGCTGCGGCCGGGCGGCCTGGTCACGGTGCCTCCGCGCTCGGGTCGCGATTCGGTCATGGCGCTGCTCCAGCGGGTGGCGACGACACCTCGCGCGCACACACCCGGCCCATCGACGGCAAAGAGACTCGCGGAACGCGGCCCCACGGCCGACTTGAGCACCGCCCTGCGCGCTGTCGGCCCGCTGGCCCGCCGGCGGGGCCTCGTCGTCGTGATCTCCGACTTCCTCGACCCCGCGGGCTGGGAGCGGCTGCTCCGGTCGGTGCGAGGGCGCCACGAGGTGCTCGCGGTCGAGGTGCTCGACCCGCGCGAGCTCGAACTGCCGCCGGTCGGCCTCCTCACCCTCGTCGACCCCGAGACGGGGCGCCGCATCGAGGTGCAGACCGCCCGCAACCAGGTCCGCCGGCGCTACGCGGAGGCGGCGGCGGGCCAGCGGGCCGAGATCGCCCGCGCGCTACGCAGCGCGGCGGTCCCGCATCTGACGCTGCGGACCGACCGCGACTGGCTCCTCGACATCGTGCGCTTCGTCGCCCTGCGCCGCCGGCTGCGCACGGGCCTCGTCGCCCCGCAGGCGGTGCACCGGTGAGCGCAGCGACCAATGTGACAGAGCGGTGCAGCGGCCGAGCGTCGAGGACGGTGCACCGGTGAGCGCAGCGACCAATGTGACAGAGCGGTGCAGCGGCCGAGCTTCGAGGACGGTGCACCGGTGAGGTTTCTCGCGGGCGAGCGCCTCTGGTTGCTCGTTCTGGTCGCCGCGCTCGTGGCCGCCTACTTCCTCACCCAGTACCGCCGGCGGCGCGACACGGTGCGCTTCACCAACGTCGCGCTGCTCGCGTCGGTCGCGCCGAAGCGTCCCGGTTGGCGACGCCACGTGCCCGCGGCCGCCCTCGTGGCTGCGCTCAGCCTCCTCGTCCTCGGGTTCGCCCGGCCGACGCGCGCGGTCAAGGTCCCCCGCGAAGAGGCGACGGTGATGCTCGCCATCGACGTCTCCGCCTCGATGCAGGCGACCGACGTCGCACCGAGCCGGTTCGCGGCCGCCCGTGACGCGGCGCGGGCGTTCACCCGGCACCTGCCGGCCCGGTTCCGGCTCGGCCTGCTCTCGTTCTCCGGCAGCGCGACCGTGCTCGTGCCTCCCACCAACGACCGCGAGCCCGTGCTCCAGAGCCTCGACAACCTGCGCCTCGGCCCACGCACGGCCATCGGCGAGGCCATCTTCGCTGCGCTCGACACCGTCGCCAACTCGGTCGACCCGACCCCCCATGCGAAGCGGCCACCGGCGCGCATCGTGCTGCTCTCCGACGGCGCGACGACAGCGGGCCGGCCCAATGCAGACGCCGCCGCGGCGGCGGCCGAGGCAAAGGTGCCGGTGTCGACCATCGCGTTCGGCACGGACCAGGGAACGGTCGTCGTCGACGGTCGTCTCATCCAGGTGCCGGTCGACCGAGGCGCGTTGCGCGATGTGGCCGACACCACCAAGGGCTCGTTCTTCGAGGCGGCATCGGGCGAGGAGCTTCGTCACGTCTACGACGACATCGGCAGCCAGATCGGCTTTCGCACCGTGCGCCGTGAGGTGAGCGCCTGGTTCATCGGCATGGCATTGGTATTCGCGTTCTCAGCCGCCGCCGGCTCCCTCGTCTGGAGCTCCCGCCTGCCCTGACGCCTCCTTCCGTGGATGTCGACCATTACCGCGCGCTCGTGCGCCCGCTCGTCGCGGGGCGCAAGGTTGTCATCACCGGCGGCCCGCTGGCAGGGCTCACCGACATGGTCGAGCTCACCAACGCCCTCGGAGCCGAGCGACCCTTCGCGCTGGCCTTCGGGGTGGGCACCGGCGACCTGCCCGGCCCCGACCGAGCCGACACCCTGGTGCTCGACGTCGGCGCGCCCGACATCGTGAGCGAGCTGCGCGCCGTCGACGCGGCTCTCGTCGACCTGCCCGCGCACGCGCTGGCCGCGCTCGCCCGCTACGACCCCGACCACGAGGCCGTGGTGTTGGTGATGACGCCTTTCTGGGCAAGGCCCGAGGTCGCGCGCCGCACCGTCCTCGGTCCGCGCACCGCCGCCTCGCTGGCGCTCGAGGACAAATCGATCGTCGACGATCTCTGGGACGCCTTGGGCGTGACCCGCGCCGCGGCGACGGTCGTGCCCGCGCGCGCCGACGCCTTGCACCGCGCCGCCCGCCGGCTCGACAGGGGCCTGGGCACGGTGTGGTCGGGCGATGCGAGCGAGGGCCTCAACGGAGGAGGCGTCTACGTGCGTTGGGTCCGGTCCGGGGACCTCGGCGCTGCCGACGACGCGGCCTCGTTCCTCGTCGCGCACTGCCGACGCGTGCGCGTCATGCCTTTCCTCGAGGGCATTCCCTGCAGCATCCACGGGCTGGTCTTCCGCGACGGCGTGGCGGTCCTCCGACCCGTCGAGCTCATCACTCTCCGCCGCGCCGAGCGGCCGGGGGCCGCGACGGAATCGGCGGCCCTCCTCTACGCGGGCACGGCCACGTTCTGGGACCCCGCGCCCGATGACCGCGAAGAGATGCGCGCCGTCGCCCGCCGCGTCGGTGAGGGCCTGCGGGAGCGCATCGGCTTCCGCGGCGCGTTCACGGTCGACGGCGTGATGACGGCCGCGGGCTTCCGGCCCACCGAGCTCAACCCCCGCGCGGGGGCCGGCCTGGTGCCGATCGGCGCGGCGCTGCCCGCGCTACCGCTGCAGCTCCTGCACATCGCGGCTCGGAACGACGTCGAGCTCGACGCCCGCCCGACCGAGCTCGAGCGACTGGTGGTCGAGGCCTCCGACGGCGCCCGGCGCGGCGCCGCGTACACCCCCATCGCGCCACGGTTCACCGAGACCACCACCCACCGCATCGTCTACGACGGCACGGCGTGCCGGGTCGCCGGTGACGACGAGCCGGCGGACGCCACCGTGACGCTCGGACCCTCGAACGTCGGCGGGTTCGTGCGCGTCGCGCCCGACGGTGCCCGCACACCCGCGGGCCCGTCGATCGCGCCGTTCGCGGTCGCCGCGTTCGCGTTGACCGACGCGACGTGGGGCACCGGCATCGGCCCGCTCGCGCCCGCCGGGCATCAGTAGAACATCGACGCCGTGCTCACGTGATCCCCACGACGTGGACGGCGAGGATGAGCGAGATCGCGCCGACGAGGTCCATCGTCGAGGTCAGCAGCGGGACCCCGTGGTTGTCGGGGTCGAGGCCCAGCCGGAAGGCGACGATGCTGCCGTAGTACGCGACGAGCATCGCCACCGCGGTCGCGAGGGACCCGCCGGCGCCGGGGCCGGCCCGGTCGAACACGGTCGCCGCCAGATCCGCGGACAGGGCCACCAGCACGAACACGGGCAACGCGAGGAACGCGACGAGCGCGAAGTCGTCGCGCGCCGGGCGCGGGGGTGCGGCGGTGGGCGCGATGACGCCCAGGTGCAGCTTCGACGAGAGGCGACTGGCGAGGATGGCGCCGAGCGCGCCCGTGTCCTCGAGAAAGGGCGGGATCAGCACGAGCAGAGCCGGAAAGGTGAGGAACGACTCGATGCGCTGCTGGATGGTGAGACCCGCCACCACGTCGACCGCACCCGCCACGAGGAGCACCGGCAGGGACTCCCGCACGATGCGACGGAGCAACTCGTGGCCGGCGCCGAACGCGGCCACGACCGAAGCGACGGCGAGGACCATCGTGGTGAGGCCCAGCACCGGCGTCACGACCCGCAGCCCGACGAGGTAGGTGGCGAGGAACAACGAGGGCAACGTGACCATGTCGCCGGCGGCGGTGACGAGAGGCGCGGCCACGTTGTCCATGTCCCAGCCGCGTCGGGCCGACAACGCCGCGACCCCCAACGTGATAGCGAGGACCACGACGGACGAGATCGCCCCGCCCGCCACCGAGATCACTGCGAAGTCGACGACCGAGATGGTGCCGGCGACTCCGAACGCGACCGCGATCGTCTTGGCGAGCACGGCGAGGGCGAACGAGATCGAGAACGTGAGCGCGATCGACGCCAACACGTTCTGCCCCACGACGGTGTCCGCCCGGCGCGAGAGGCTGAACGTGCCGGTGTGGATGGCGGTGCCCAGCCGGCTGCCGAGCGCGCCGAAGATGTTGCCGCGCATGCCGATGGCGGCGGGAATGAGCACGAGCAGGCCGGGGAGGGCTTCGAGCGTGTGGGTGATGGCGCCGAGCGTCAGCCCCGCGAACAGGTCACCGCCCGAAGAGACCAGGAGCGCCGCACTGCCCTGCCGCAACCCGGCGACGTCGGGGCCGAGCGTGGCGCGGACGCGCGCGACGATCTGCTTCGGCCAGCCGGCCACCGGTACTCGGAGGCTCCGCGCGGCGTCCGGACATGGCGGGCATCGTAGATGCCCACGCGGACCGGCTCACTCGTCAGGCATAGATGTTGACGTCAGGACCGAGGCCGAACGTCGACGGATCGGCGCGACCGGTGGCAGCCAGGACGAACGCCAGCGCGTCGCCCTCGATGCGCTTCCCGCCGCCGCCGACATCGAACTCGTCGAAGCCGTCGAACGCCAACGTCGCCGGTCCCCAACCCCGCTGCCCGAGCACGGTCGCCACATGCGACAGCGAGGCCTTGAGCCCGGGCCCTCGGACCGAGGGGAGCCCGGTGGCCGCGCGGATGTCGTCGGCGTGGAGGTACGCGTCGTACCAGAGGGCCTCGACCGCGTCGCCGAGCGTGCCGTCGAAGCCGCCGGGCGAGGGCCCGGCCCAGGCCGACTCGTCGAACACCGCGAGCAGGTCGGCCGACCCCTTGGCCGCGCCTTCGAGCTCGTCGGCGAGCTCGTCGTTGGTGCGGCCCCGCCGTTGCGCGACCTGTCGGGCGGTCACCGGCTCGGTGCCCTGGCCCTCGAGCTCCCCCGCCACGATCTCGGCCATCGAGCCGGAGACGTGGGCGGCCACGTCGGCGACGGTCCAGCCATTGCAACGGCTGGGACGCGCCCAGGCGTCGCCGTCGAGCTCGCGCAGCAGCGCCGCGAACGCCTGGTGCTCGGCGGCGATGCCGTCGCGCACCTCGTGGAGTGACAGTGTCATCTCGGCCTCCTTCGTCGCGTGGGTGCGAAACCTTAGTTACATGCAGGCTGCCCGCATGTATAGTTCGGAGCCGCATGGCGGTCAACGGTGAAAAGGGTCACAGGCGCACGCAGGCCGACCGGTCGCACGCGACGCGCGGCGCGCTCCTGGCATCCGGACGCGCTCTCTTCGCCGAGCGGGGCTTCGCGGGCACGGCGCGCGAGGAGATCGTGGAGCGGGCGGGCGTGACGCGCGGCGCGCTCCACCACCACTTCGGCACCAAGCAGGACCTCTTCGCGGCGGTGTTCGAGGAGCTGGAGTCGGAGCTGGCGGCGCGCATCGCCACCGCCGCGATGGCGGGCGACGACCCTCGCGATCAGTTGCGCCGCGGCTGCCACGAGTTCCTCGACGCGGCACTCGACCCGGCCGTGCAGCGCATCGTGCTGCTGGACGCGCCGGCGGTGCTGGGTTGGGCGGCCTGGCGGGACGTCGATGCCCGCTACGGGCTGGGGCTCGTCACCGAGGGCCTGCGCGCGGTGTTCGCGTCGGGCCCCGGCGAGCCCCCGGCGGTCGAGCCGCTCGGCCACCTGCTGCTCGCGGCACTCAACGAGGCCGCCATGCTCGTGGCCGGCGCGCCCGACCCGGTCGCGGCGCGGTCCGAGGTCGGCGCCATCGTCGACCAGCTGGTCGACTCGCTGACGAGCTGACCGCGCGTTACTGTTGCTCAGCATTCGAGACAATGTCTCAATATCTGAGACAGGCCACCACGAGCACGCGGAGGACGACGGCATGGCAACACACGTCTGGCTGCCGGCATGGGACGGCGAGCTCTACGCGGCGAACACCGCCCACCACCGCGTGTACGACGACTGGTTCCGCGCGTCGCTTCCCCTTCAGCGCCACCACCGCGTGCTCGACCTCGGGTGCGGTGCCGGTGACTTCACGCGCACCATCGCCGACGACGTTCCCGACGGTGAGGTCGTCGGCCTCGATCCCCAACCGTCGCTGCTCGCGGAGGCGCGCAAGCGGGCCGGGCCCAACCAGTCGTTCGTGGCAGGGCCCGTTCAGCTGCTGGCCGAGCTCCTCCCGACCGACGCCGCCTTCGACGTGGTGATGAGCCGCTCGGCGATGCACTGGGTCCCGATCGCCGACCACCCGCGGCTGCTCGCCGACGTCCACCGCCTGCTCAGGCCGGGCGGATGGTTCCGGCTCGAGATGGGCGGTGTCGGCAACATCCCGCGCATCCTGCCCGTGCTCGACGAGGTGTCGCGCGCGTTCGGCGGCCCGACCTCGCCTTGGTCGTTCCCGGACCCGGCGCACTACCTCGACCTCCTCGAGGCGGCCGGCTTCTCCAGCGCCGGCGGCCACGTCCAGGCGCTCGCGCAGCGGCGGTCGTTCGACCGCGCGGCACTGCGGGGTTGGCTGCACAGCCAGTGCCTCCAGGCGTACGAGGTCGGCCTCCCAGCCGAACGGTGGGGCGAGTTCCGGGCCGCGGCCGACGTCCGCCTCGACGACCTCCGACGCCGCGACGGCACGTTCGACCAGACCTTCGTCCGCCTCGACGTGCTGGTGCAGCGCGACTAGTCCCTGCTTCCGGCAGACCGCCGGGTGCTTGGTGCGCGCGACCACCGCGACGGTGGTTGAGCGCGACAAGAACACCCGCGGCGTCCGGCGCAGTGTGGGTCGGGCCGCCTACCATCGGCCCGGATGGCCGAGCGCCTCTACTTCCGCCAGCTGCTCTCCGGCCGCGACTTCGCCACCGACGACCCGGTGGCCGCACAGATGGTGAACTTCGTGTACCTCATTGGCGACCGTGAGACCGGCGAGGCGATGGTCGTCGACCCCGCCTACGACACGGATGCCGTGCTGCGCGTGCTCGATGACGACGGCATGCGGTTGACGGGGGTCCTCGTCACTCACCACCATCCCGACCACGTCGGTGGGTCGCTCATGGGCCATCCCATCGAAGGTGTGCGCGAGCTGCTCGCACGCGAGAACGTGCGGGTCCACGTGCACGCGGCCGAGGCCGAGTCGGTGCGACGCGTCACGGGCGTGTCGAAGTCGGAGCTCGCCACCCACGACAGCGGCGACTTCGTCGACGTCGGGGCGATCGGCATCGAGCTGCTTCACACCCCGGGGCACACACCGGGCAGCCAGTGCTTCCTCGTCGATCGCCTCCTGGTCTCGGGCGACACGCTCTTTCTCGAGGGCTGCGGGCGCACCGACCTGCCGGGTGGCGATCCCGATGCCATGTACGAGAGCCTCCAGCGCCTCGCGTCGCTGCCCGACGACATCGCGGTCCTTCCAGGGCACCGCTACTCGGTCGCGTCGTCGGGCACGATCGAGGCGGTGAAGCAGGTGAACTACGTGTTCAAGCCGGCCAGCAAAGAGCAGTGGCTGACGATGTTCGGCGCGGCCTGACCGTCAGGCTCGCCTATCTGCCGGCGTTGGCGCCCTGATGGAAGCGGGCGTTGGCGGGGTCGCCAGGGCGGCAGCACGGTCGCTTGTTCGTCAGTGAGCACTTCGGGTACGGGGCGCGGCGGCAACCCAGTCCCCGGCGGGGGTACGGGCCTCCGAACCCGCCCGACGGGGTCGCGGGCGGCGGGAGCGGGGGGGTGACGGTGCCCGCGGGGATCGAGCTGGTCGGCGTGAGCTGCACTCCCTCGACCTCCGGCCCCACGACCGTCGTCGTCGTCGTGTCATCGGTGGCCCGCGGACCGCGGGGCAGGCTCCCACCGCTTTCGCTGGACCCGCTACAGCCGCTCGCCGCCAACAGCGTGAGCACCAGGGCCGCGATCACCCGGCTCATCGTCCCCCCATACAGCCTCATTTCGCCCCACCAGTCTGTACCGGAGACCTCGGTCGTTGTCCAGGGCACCTGACCGCCGAAGGGGGCGCGCCACTAGCGTGCGGCCCGTGTCGGTGAGCTCCCCAACGGCCACGTTGCCACCCGTGCGTGACGACCGGGCGAAGCTCGCGCAGCTGGCGGTCACCAAGCGGCGCGCCACCGGCCTGCTCGTCGCCGCGACCGGCGTGTTCCTGCTGACCCTCCTCGGCGAGGGCGAGCGGGGGTGGCTCGGCTTCGTGCGCGCCACGGCCGAGGCGTCCATGGTCGGTGGTCTCGCCGACTGGTTCGCGGTCACGGCCCTCTTCCGTCACCCGCTCGGGATCCCGATCCCCCACACCGCCATCATCCCCGAGCGCAAGGACCAGTTCGGCCGCACGCTCGGCGAGTTCGTCCAGGACAACTTCCTGTCGCCCGACGCCATCGTCGACCGCATCCGTTCCGGTCGACTCGCAGCCCGCGCGGCCGAATGGCTGGCCGACCCCGCCAACGCGGCCACCGTCGCGCGCCACTCCGCCGACATCGTCGTCGGGCTCACCGACACGCTCCGCGACGAGGAGGTCCACGCCCTCATCGAGGACACGGTGATCGCGCGGATCGAGGCGGTACCCCTCGCCCCCCTTGCCGGTCGGGCCCTCGACATGATGACGGCGCAGAACCGGCACCACGAGCTGCTCGACACGCTGGTGCGCGGCATCGACCGCGCGATGGCCGAGAACCGCGACGAGCTGCGGGCACGGTTCGGCCGCGAATCGCCGTGGTGGGTCCCCGAGCCCATCGACGGGCGCATCTTCGAGAAGCTGTTCGACGGTCTGCGGAAGCTGCTCCAGGAAATCGCGGCGGATCCGCGCCACGAGCTGCGGATGGAGTTCGACAAGCGGGTGCGCGCGCTTGCGGTCGACCTCGGATCGTCACCGACACTGCGCGCCCGCGGCGAGGAGCTGAAGCGTGAGCTGCTCGCGCACCCCGAGCTGCGCCAGTGGTCGTCGGCGCTGTGGCGCGATGTGAAGGAGACCCTGCGTGCGCAGGCCGCCGATCCCGACTCGGAGCTGCGCCGGCGGCTGGCGGAGCTGATGCAGGCCGCGGGAGCGCGGCTGCGCGACGATCCCGCCGTCCAGGCCAAGGCCGAGGAGCTGGCCGCGGCCGGCGTCCGCTATGTCTCCTCGCACTTCCACGACGAGATCGCGAGCCTGGTGAGCGGCACGGTCGCCCGTTGGGACGCGAACGAGACCTCGCGGAAGCTGGAGCTCCTCCTCGGTCCCGACCTCCAGTTCATCCGCATCAACGGCACGGTCGTCGGAGGCCTCGCCGGTCTCGCCCTGCACACGGTGGTCGTGCTGCTCGGTTGAGAGCATGCGCGGTGCCCCCCTCCCGGTCGATGGAGCCCGGGCTGCGGCGTGAGGCGGTACGCTGCAAAGGCGCCCGGCCGCACCCGCGCAGGCCGCCCGCCGCGCTGGTCCGTCATCTCCGACCCTGCACGACATCCAAGCGCGTGGAGTCACGGAGCAGCAGGGAAATTCCGGCGCGACCGAAGCAGGCGCCCGACGAAGACCTCGTCCGCCTCTACCTGACCGACGTCGGGAAGCACGCCTTGCTGACCCGGGCCGACGAGTCGCGCCTGGCTCAGGCGATCGAGACGGGACGCTCCGCCCGCACGCGCCTGGAGACCAACGGCAGCGCCGGCGAGCCGCTGAGTGCGATCGACCGGCGGGGCCTCGAGCGCCAGGTGCGCAGCGGCAACGCGGCCACGGAGACGTTCGTGCAGGCCAACCTCCGGCTCGTCGTCTCCATCGCCAAGCGCTACCAACCGTCTGGACTCCCGCTCCTCGACCTGATCCAGGAGGGCAACCTCGGCCTGATGCACGCGGTCGAGAAGTTCGACTGGCGGCGGGGCTTCAAGTTCTCGACGTATGCGACCTGGTGGATACGTCAGGCCATCACCCGGGGGATCGCCAACAGCAGCCGAACCGTGCGACTGCCCGTGCACGCGGGCGATCTGGTCGTGCGGGCGAACCGGCTGCGCCCCGACCTGCACCAGCGGTTGGGCCGGCGACCTTCGGTGGCCGAGCTGGCCGCCGAGCTCGGCGCGCCCGAAGGCCGGCTGCTCGAGGCGATGAACTTCGCCATCGAACCCCGCTCACTCTCCGAACCGCTCGTCGAGGGGCGCGACACGGAGCTGAGCGACGTGGTCGCGGACCGCACGACGCCATCGCCGTACGAGCACGCGGCCGCCGCCATGCTGATCGACGACGTGGCCGGGCTCCTCTCGTGTCTCGACGAGCGCGAGCGGGAGATCCTCCGGTTGCGCTTCGGCCTCGATCGCGGCGAGCCACGCACCCTCGACGAGGTCGGGCAGCACTTCCGCCTCACGCGCGAACGCATCCGCCAGATCGAGGCCAAGGCGCTGTCGAAGCTGCGTCATCCCTCGATCGCGCCCGGCGCGCGGGAGCTGCTCGACGACTGAGTTAGGCTATTCGGTACCGCCTTCGGTGCCGGTCAGACAGACGGCCGATGATTCCAAGGGCCCCTGGAGTCCTCGTGCCTGTCGAAGCAACCGCTCCGTCCGTCTCGCGCCCGGTCGCCCGTCGTCTCGTCGACGAGCTGCCTGCCACGATCCCGGAGACACCGACTCCGGAGACACCGGCTCCGGAGACACCGGCTCCGTCGCCGGCTCGCACCTTCGAGCGGGTCATCACCTGCCTGATCGTGTTCGGCCCCCTCCTTGCGGTGGTTCTCGCGGTGCTCCACTTCTGGGGCCACGGTGTGAGCGCGCGTGACCTCGTCCTCGCGGTCGTGCTCTACTTCGTCGCGGGCCACGGGGTCACCGTCGGCTTTCACCGGCTGTTCGCCCACCGGAGCTTCAAGGCCCGCCGCCCGCTCAAGATCGCCCTCGCGGTCGCCGGGTCGATGGCATTCGAAGGCGCGGTCATCGGCTGGGTCGCGAACCACCGTCTCCATCACACGTTCGCGGACCGGCCGGGCGACCCCCACTCCCCTGCGCTCCACGGTTCGGGCGCCACCGGGCGCTTGCGCGGCCTGTGGCACGCGCACATGGGTTGGTTCTTCGGACCACCGACCATGGCCGAGAGCCGCTACGCCCCCGACCTCATGACCGACGCCGACCTGCGGGTCGTGAGCCGCCTCTTTCCCCTCTGGTGCGTGGTGTCGCTCGCGTTGCCGTTCGGCATCGGATGGGTGTGGGGCGGGGGGCTCGCGGCGGCTGGGACCGCGCTCCTCTGGGCCGGCGGAGTCCGCATTTGCGTGCTGCACCACGTGACCTGGAGCATCAATTCCGTGTGCCACGCGTTCGGGCGCCGCCCGTTCGTCACCCGCGACCAGAGCACGAACGTCGGCGCCCTCGCCGTCGTGTCGATGGGCGAGTCGTGGCACAACGCGCACCACGCGTTCCCCGCGCTCGCCCGTCACGGCGTCGACCGGGGACAGCGCGATTCCTCGGCTGCGCTGATTCGGGCGTTCGAGCGGGTAGGTTGGGCGCAGGACGCCAGGTGGCCCGATGCTGCCCGCCTGGACGAACGTCGGACACCCTCCGGCCCTGCCTAGGGCATGCGAGGAGCTGCGCGCCGCCGATCGAGGAGGAAGCCGTGCCCAGAGGTGGAGAGCGCGAGAGCTTTGCCAAGCGACAGCGGGAGCGGGCTCGCATGGAGAAGGCCGAGGCGAAGCGCCAGCGTCGCTTCGACCGGAAGAGCGCGACCGACGACGGGGCGCCGGAAGGAGAGGACTACGAACCGACCGATGCGCTCGATCGACCGGACGAACCCGACGCGCCGCACGAGCAGGAGGGTGACGGCGCCGTCGAGTAGCGCGGCGGTGCCGCGCCCTTGCGTCAGCCGCGCCCTAGTTGGCGGCTGACCCGCGGCTCCGCTCGGACTTCTTCGCCTTCTTGGCGGCCCGCTTCTCCTTGAGGGTCTTGCCTGGCTTCTTCGCTTGCCCCGAGGGCGGGGCCTTGGATCCCATGGCGCCAGCCTACGACGGACGGAGCGGCTCCGGATCGACGGTCACCCGCCCGCCGTGCGTCGCGAGCGGGCGCCCTCCCGCGATCGGTAGCGTCGCATCGGCTAAGCAGCCCGACGGGACGACAGGG
Source organism: Actinomycetota bacterium (assembly GCA_005888325.1). NCBI lineage: Bacteria > Bacillati > Actinomycetota > Actinomycetota bacterium. The sequence continues at coordinate 45,745 of VAWU01000017.1, read as the reverse complement.
GGGCCGTCATGAGAAGGATCGCATTCGGATGGCTCGTGGTCGTCGCAGTCGCGGTGACCGCATGCTCGTCAGGTGACACGGCAGGGTCGAAGCGCGATGCGGCCGCGAAGCGGGTTCCGTCGGGCACGCGCGACACCGCCGTCGCCGCGTCGCCGTCGAGCGGGTGCCGCGGTGGCGCGGCGGGCCTCCCGGCGGGCGAAGAGAAGGTGACCCTTAAACGCTGGTACATCCGCCACGTGCCCGCGGCACACGACGGCACCAAGCCGTTGCCCGTGGTCGTCGACCTCCACGGCTACACCGAGGGCGCCCAGGTGCACGTGCACATGAGCGAGTTGGGCGCGTTCGGCGACCAACACGGCTTCGTCACGATCACGCCGCAAGGCCTCGGCCCGATCCCCCGCTGGGAGACGGCGGTGGGCTCGAAGGACGTGAAGTTCATCGGTGACCTCCTCGACCAGGTGGAGAAGACGGTCTGTGTCGACACCGCACGCGTGTTCGTCACTGGGCTGTCGAACGGGGCGATGATGACATCGGTCGTCGCGTGTGCGCTCGCCAACCGGGTCGCGGCGGTCGCGCCCGTCGCCGGGATCACGAACGTCGCGGGCTGCAAGCCGGCTCGAGCGGTGCCGATCGTCGCCTTCCACGGCACCGCCGACCCGTTCGTGGCCTACGACGGTGGACTCGGTCCCGCCGCCGCCAAGCTGCCGGCACCCGACGGCTCGGGAAGGACCCTCGGCGACCTCGGCGTGCGCGACCGGCCCAAGGGGCCCTCGGTGCCCGACGTGCTGCACGCCTGGGCCCGGCGCAACAAGTGCACGGGCCAGGCTTCCGAGAAGCAGGTGGCCTCCGATGTCACCGAGCTCTCCTATGCCTGCCCGCGCGGCGCGGACGTCGAGCTCTACCGGGTGACCGGTGGCGGCCACTCCTGGCCGGGGAGCGTGTTCTCCAAGCAGATCGCTTCGGTCGTCGGCCCGACCACCGACTCGATCTCGGCCGACGCAGTCATGTGGGCGTTCTTCGAGGCACACCCACTCCCCCACTGACGGATCCCGCCATCGCCGTCGTCGTCGTCAGATCAGCGACAGTCCCCCGTCGACGGCGAGCACCTGGCCCGTGATGTAGCTGGCCTCGTCGGACAGGAGGAACACGGTGGCCGTCGCCACCTCCCACGCCGACCCCTGACGCCCCAGCGGGACGGGCGTGCGCTCGCGTGAGGGACGTCCCCGAGAGGCCCACCGCCCGAGGGGCGTGTCGATGAGGCCCGGCGCGACGACGTTGGCGCGCACGTGCCGGCGTGCGCCTTCCAACGCGACATGGCGGCAGAGCCCGATCACGCCGGCCTTCGACGCGTCGTATGCCGGCAACCGGCTGCCGGGCTGGAGGCCGGCGACCGAGCTGATGAAGACGATCGCTGCACGTTCCTGCAGGTGCCGCCACGCCTCCTGCACCACGAGGAAATGGCCGCGGAGGTTGACCGCGAACGTCGCGTCCCAGTCCTCGGCGGTCGTGCCGGTGACGCCTCCACCGCGACCGATGCCGACGTTCAGCACCAGACCGGCGAGCGCGTCGTCGGCGACCGCTTCGGCGACGAGCGCGGCGCAACCCTGGGTCGACCCGACGTCGGCGACGACCACGACGGCATCACCACCCTCGTCGGTGATCAGGGACGCCGTCTCCTCCGCCGCGTCGCGATCTCGATCCGCGCACACGACCGCGGCGCCCTCCCGGGCCGCGAGCACGGCGATCGCCCGCCCGTTGCCGACGGGAGCATCCGGGTCGTCGGAGCGTTGGGTGCCCGCGCCGACGACCAGCACCCGTCGACCGGTCAGGCGGGGGCCGCTCATGGGTGGAGTCTTGTCGACCCGCGGCCCTGGAGCACGAAGTCAGGCAAGCACGGCCACGCTCAGCGATGTCAGGCGGGCACGAAGAGGAGCTGGAGCTCCAGCGTGCCCCGGTCGTCGGTCTCGATGAAGCCGGGAATCCTGATGGGTGCCATCCCGTAGTCGCCGAGGACGACGGGCGCGCTCCCGGCGACCGCGATCGTGGCGCCGTTCCACTTGGCTTCGAGCGCCACCTGCACCGAGCGGGTGACACCGTGGAGCGTGAGGTCGCCCGTCGCGGTGACCCGATAGCTCGTACCCCGCACCGGTGCCGAAGGAATGGTGATCGGTGCCGTCAACGTGAACGTCGTCTCGGGGAACCGGTCGGTCTCGAGCCCGCGCTCGCGGATGGCCGAGTCTCGTCGGGCCTGGTCGCTCGTGAGCCCAGTGAGATCGGCGACGACCTGCGCGGCCGAGACCGTGCGACCGGAGACGCTCATCGTGCCTCGCACCTTCGGCGTGCGCCCGGTCGCGGTCCGCTTCACGGTGGCGGCGGCGAACAGCTCTTGGATGCGGTAGCCGACGAACACCGTGTCAGACGGCTTCACGGCCCACGCTCCGTCCGGTGACGAGCGGCTCTCCGCCCCGGTGGGCGCGCTCGCGGCGACAGCATCGACGCGGGGCTTGGGCGCGGCGGTGTCGCGCAGCACGAACCACCACACGCCCACCCCGGCGACGACCAGCGCCACGGCGACACCGGCCAGGACCTTGCCGGTCCTCGACACGCGCCGCCTTCGGGAGGTGTCCGAAACCGTCAGGCGGCCACGCGGAACGCACCGCGCATCGAGGGGTGGATCCGGCAGAAGTAGGTGTAGGTGCCGGTCGGGAGATTGGTCGGCACGGTCCAGTCGAGGCGCCCCGCCGTCGGCGGCCCGGCGACGCCAAGCTCTCCCGAGTCGAACTGCACGTTGCCGTCCGCGAGCGGATACGCGACCCCGGTGGACCGGTCACACGGCGCCTTGCACGACGTGATGGTGTGCCAGATCCCGTTCCCGCGCGGCGCGTCGTTGTTGAAGAACTGGAGGGTCTGGCCCGCCTTCACGACGGGAACCTGGCTGTAGATGCCGCCGATGTCGCCCGGGGCAAAGGTGAAGTCGGCGATCGTGACCTTGTCGGTCACCGGACCGCTCGGCAGCTTCGACACGTCGGTGTACTGCTTGGGCGCGGGCTGTCCGCCGTGGTTGTTGTTCTCGGGCAGGTGCCCGTGGGTGAGCACGGGCTTGCCGGCGTCGACGCGAGCCGTGAACGGATCGGTGCCGGCCGTGCCGTCGGTCGCCCAGATGACGGCGATCCCCATCGATTCGTACCACGACGCACGCACGGTGTCGTAGGTGACCGAGATCGAGAGCGTGTCGCCCTTCTTGACTGCGACCCGCCAGTCGGGTGGGGTCGCAGTCATCGACACGTCCCACGACACCGCGCCCGCGGGCTCGTAGTAGATCGCGTCGGACCTGAAGATGTGTGCCTTGTCGCCGTTGATGGAGGGCTTGGCCGCGGCGGTGGCCTGAGCCCCGGCGCGCGTGTCGAACAGGTCGACGTGGAGCCCGCCGGGGTGCAGATGCCCCGCGGTCGCGATCAACACGGTGTCGCGGTCGGCCGTCCACTGGTTGAGCTGCCGCCGCTTGTAGGGGTGATCGGCTTGATCGGGGTAGGTGAACGTGCCGTTGGTGCCGCTGCCCTTCAGCACGTCGAACACCGGATAGATGTGACCCTTCTGCACGTCCATCCAGATCGGCCAGGCCGGGGTGATCTTGGCCGCCCCCGGCGATGACGCGGGGATGAAGTCCATGTCGTAGACGATCGACACTTCGTCCGGCGTGGACAGGAGGTTGTGGAGCATGTAGTTGATCAGCCAGGGCTCCGAAGCCTTGTAGGTGTACCCGTAGCCCTTGGGCAGGATCATCTGGGTCTTCTCCTCACCGGAGGCGAAGAACAGGTTGCTGTACAGGTCGCCGCCCCTGCCCATGTTCACCCAGACCCCGTGGTGCAGGTGGATCACGTCGACCGGGGGCACCGACCCGTCGTTGCGAACGAGGTTCGGGTGGATGGCGACGATGTAGCCGTCGACGCTGGGCTTCGGGACATCGGTGCCGCTGATCACGATGTTGTTCTGGCCCGGCTGGATCTTGATCGGCCCGTACTTGAACTTGAGGTGCTCGACGCCTTCCTGCGCCGGGGCGGAGACGACCTTCAGCCCGTGTGCAGGATCCTCCGCGGCTGCCGCTTGCGTGCGACTCGCCTTCGGGGCGCTGGTGTTCGACGCCGACGCACACGCGACGGCGACAACGGCCGTGACCGGTAGCACGAAGTACTTCAGGCGGCTGCGCAGCACACGTCTCTCCTCGGAAGGGTGGCGCCAGTATCTACCACCGAACTAAGGAGACTCTAAACCGGGCGACGCGGGTGACGGCAGCCGCGCCAATGCGTCGCGGAGCGCCACGAGCTCCGGGCGCAGGAGGGCAACGAGGTCGTCGGGCGGCGCGTAGAAGCGCCGCAGCAGCTCGGCCTTGGTCTTTTCGCCCAGGGCCGTGAGCGCGACCGTCTTCACCCGCCGGTCACTCGTGAACGTGCGGCGCTCGACCAGTCCTCGTTCCTCGAGCTGGTCGACCATCCAGGTCACGTTCGAGGCGTCGCAGGCGAAGGTCTCGGCCAGCGCCCGCATCGGTCGCGGGTCGTCGGGCTGTAGGTCGAGCAACAGCTTGGTGGCGCCCGGGTTCAGCCCCAGCTGGCGCGCCGTCTCCATGTGCCGCAGGTGGGCCATGTGGAAGTCGAGCATCCGGCGCCACACTTCGGCAGCCAGCACTGCGTTCTCGCTCCGGACCGCCGTGTCGCTCCGCACGGCCTCGACCGGCACCGTCTTCTGGGCCACGACGTGAGTCTATCCGCCCCCCGCGAGTTTCTCCAGCATCCTCAACAGTCTGTGACGTTCGACACTTGACTCTCTTCAAGCATTTGCGCGAGGGTGACGGGATGAACGACGGAGGAACCGCCCCGGCCATCGTCGTCGAGGGCCTGCGCAAGCACTTCGGCGACGTGGTCGCGCTCGACGGAATCGACTTCGCAGTGCCCGCCGGAACCGTGCTCGGGCTGCTCGGCCCCAACGGCGCCGGCAAGACCACCACCGTCCGGGTGCTCACCACGACCGTGCGGCCCGACGCGGGCCGGGCTGGCGTGCTCGGCGTCGACGTGATGCGAGACCCGGCCGCGGTTCGAGCCCGCATCGGTCTCGCCGGCCAGTACGCAGCCGTCGACGACAACCTCACCGGGCGCGAGAACCTTCGCATGGTGGCAAAGCTCGCGCATCTCCCCCGCGCCGGCATCGCGGCGCGCGCGGCCGACCTGCTCGAGCGCTTCGACCTCGTCGACGCCGCCGACCGGCCTGCGCGCACCTACTCGGGGGGCATGCGCCGACGCCTCGACCTCGCGGCGGCGCTCGTGCACCGGCCGCCGGTGCTGTTCCTCGACGAGCCGACCACCGGCCTCGACCCCCAGAGCCGGGTCGGTGTCTGGGAGCTCATCGGCGAGCTCGTCGACGACGGCGCCACGGTGCTGCTGACCACGCAGTACCTCGAGGAGGCCGACCGGCTCGCGCACCGCATCGTCGTCGTAGACGACGGGCGCGTCATCGCAGAAGGCACTGCGGCCGAGCTCAAGTCGCGCTTCGGCAGCACGGTCGTCGAGGTCGGGTTCTCGAACCCGGCCGGCGCGCTGCGGGCGCGTGCCGTGCTTGCCCGACTCGCGGTCCGCGGGCCCGAGCAGATCGACGCCACATTGCGCGTCCCTGTGGCCGACGGGCCACGGGTCCTCATGGACGCGCTGCGTGCGCTCGACACCAGCGGCCTGACCCCGACCACCCTCGTCGTGCGAGAGCCGAGCCTCGACGACGTGTTCCTCACCCTCACCGGGCACCGGCCCGATTCCGGAGAGCCCGCAGCCGAGACCACGCGAGGTGCCGCATGACCGCCGCTACCGTCTTCGTCGAGGCGCCGGCACGACCGCGCGACCGCCTGCATCACGCTGTCGGCGACACGCTCACGATCGCGCAGCGCAACCTCATCACGCTGAGGCGCGTGCCACAGCTGCTGATCTTCTCGACGATCCAACCCGTCATCTTCGTGCTGCTCTTCCGGTACGTCTTCGGCGGCGCGATCCATGTGCCCGGCGTCCCGTACGTCGACTTTCTCATGCCCGGCGTGTTCGCGCAGACCGTCGCGTTCGGCTCCATGAACACGGCGATCGGGCTGGCGGCCGACGTCAACACCGGTCTCATCGAGCGCTTCCGGTCGTTGGCGATGGCGCGCTCGGCGGTCCTCGCGGGACGCACGCTCGCGGACGCCGTCCGCAACGTGCTCGTCGTCGTGCTCATGGCCGCGGTCGGCTTCGCGGTCGGCTTCCGGGTGCACACCAACGCGGTCGCCTTCCTCGGCGCGCTGGCCCTGCTCGTGCTGTTCGGGTACGCGCTGTCGTGGGTGTTCGCGGCCGTCGGCCTCGCGGTGGGCGACCCCGAGACCGCGCAGGCCGCCGCCTTCCCGCTCATGGCGCCACTCGTCTTCGCCTCGTCGGCGTTCGTCCCGGTCGGGACGATGCCGGGTTGGCTCCAGGCCTTCGCAAGGAACCAGCCTCTGTCGGTGGTCGTGTCGGCGTCTCGCGCCCTCGTGCTCGGGGGTCCGACCGCGACCCACGTGCTCCAGGCGCTCGCATGGTGCGCGGCGATCCTGGCGGTGGCCGCACCGCTCGCGGTGCGTCGCTACCGGCGTGCGGCGTAGCGGTCGGTGTCCCCTCGGCGAGCGACCTAAGCTCGGTCGAAACCGATGCGGAGCAGGGAGTCCGAGGCCCACGTGAACCCCGAGGTGACGGACCCGGCGACGCTGGTCTTCTCGCAGGCCGGTGCCGATGCGCCCCACGAGGCCTACCGGCGGCTGCATGACCGCTGTCCCGTGGCCCGGTCGGAGTTCGGCGGCGCGCCCGCGGTCTACCTCTCCCGCTACGACGACGTCCTCTGGGCACTGCGGCACCCCGAGATCTTCTCGTCCGACGTCGAAGCCCTCTCGATCGGCCAGGAACAGCCGCTCATCCCGCTACAGGTCGACCCGCCCGAGCACACCAGGTACCGACGGCTCCTCAACCCCGAGTTCGTCCCGCGCAAGATCGCAGAGCTCGAAGCCGACGTGCGCGTGCTGGTCAACGGGATCATCGACACGTTCGCCGACCGCGGCCACTGTGACTTCCACGACGAGTTCGCCACGCCGCTGCCGTCCACGATCTTCCTGCGCCTCATGGGCCTGCCCCAGGCGGACCTGCCGATGTTCCTGCAATGGCGGGACGACATCGTGCGCCCCGACGTCGCGCCGGACGACTTCGACGGGGCGGAGCGGGTCCGCGCCGCGGCCGGCCAGGCGATCAACGCGTACTTCGAGCGCTCGATCGAGGATCGGGGGCGCACACCGGACGCCGGGCTCCTCAGCCGCCTCGTGCAGTCCGAGATCGACGGCGTGCACCTCACTCGACGGGAGCTGCTCGGCATCTCCCACCTGATGCTCCTCGGCGGCCTCGACACCGTCACCGCGACCCTCGACTGCATGGTGGCCAACCTCGCACGCCATCCGGAGCGGCGGCGCCGACTCGTCGAAGCGCCGTCGCTCGTGCCCGCGGCCGTCGAGGAGCTGTTGCGACGCGAGAGCCCGGTCATGGTCGTCCTCCGCATCCTCACGCGCGACATCAGCGTCGGCGGGGTCGAGCTGCGCGCGGGCGACCACGTCACGCTCGTGATCGGCGCGGCGAACGCCGACGCGCGCGAGTTCCCCGACGGCGAAGTCGTCGACATCGATCGAGAGCCGAACCGTCACCTCGCCTTCGGTGCGGGCAACCACTTGTGCCTCGGCGCCCACCTCGCACGTCTCGAGCTCCGCGTCGCGCTCGAAGAGCTGCACCGGCGCATCCCCGACTACCGCATCGCCGACGACACGGAGATCCACTACTCCCCGGGCATTCGCCAGGCCGACCACCTGCCGCTCGTGTTCGAGCCCGCCCGGCGAGAGGTCGCGGTCGCCCGTCAGGAAGGCTGAACTGCCCCAACTCGACCGGCGGTCCGCCGCCGGGTCTTGCCGCGATTTGCGGTCTTGACGAACGGGTCGGTTGAGGCGAGGCTGCAGTCGCGGCACGAGGGGGCCGCGAGGGGGGCGAGAGGGGATGTCCGCGGGCGGGACGCTGTCGCGACGCCGGCAGCGGTTGGGGGCACTTACGACCGTCGTCGTCCTGATCGCGCTCACGGCGCCGAGCGCGACGGACGCTGCCGCACCGAGCCTGCAGTTGAGCCGCGTCATCCACACCAACCCCTTCACAGGCACGTCGGTGCGCTTGCACGACGGTGAGGGCAGCGCCTACGTGCCGAGCGACGACTCGCTCTGGCTCGCCGACGACAACGGCAGCGAGGTGGTCGAGGTGAATCGGGCGACCGGCGCGCTCAAAAAGGTGATCTCCGAAAGCGAGTTCTCGGCTGCGCCTCGATTCGGTGGCGGCGGCACCGCCGGCAGCAACCGGGACGGCGACCTCGAGAGCATGGCGTACGACCCCGTCAACGACCTGCTGTACGCGTTCTCGGGGAAGTGCTGCGACTCCTCGGCGCTGCCGACCGCTTTCCGTCTCACACGCGGGAGCGACCACAAGTTCCACGTCGAGTCCTACCAGCCGCTGCCGTCGGGCAGCGACTTCACCGCTGCGGGCTTGCGCGCGAGCGACGGCAAGCTCTACGTCGGTGTGGGCAGCAACCTCCGCCAGTACACCTACTCGACCAACGTGGTCGGCTCGACCTTCCAGGTCTCCGGACTGAGCGGAATCCTCGGGATGAGCTTCTCGGACGACAGCGCGGATCTCTACGTCGTCAACGGGTCCCAGAAGCTCATCAGAGTCG
>VAWU01000017.1:36318-36884 GCA_005888325.1 Actinomycetota bacterium | reverse complement strand
CGACAGCCGCGCGGTCGAGCGCGTCGGCAATCAGTTCTTCGTGCTCGACGGTTACGACGCGCGATCGTCGAATGATCCCCTCAAGTACGCGGTCTTCGTCCTCGACATGTCTGGAAGCGCCGACGCGACGCCCCCCGACACCACCATCGACTCGGGCCCATCCGGCTCCGTGAGCAGCACCTCGGCCACCTTCACCTTCTCGGCCACCGAACCGGGCTCGACCTTCCGGTGTCGCCTCGACGGGTCCTCGTTCGCCAGTTGCACGTCGCCGAAGAGCTACTCGAACCTGAGCTCCGCCTCACACACCTTCGAGGTGGCCGCCACCGATACCGCCGGCAACACCGACCTGAGCCCGGCCGTGCGGACCTGGACCGTGAGCGAGCACCCGCCGGTGGCGAACGCCCAGTCGGTGTCCGTCAACACAGGGTCCACCGCCACGGTGACCCTCACCGGCTCCGATCCCGACAACGACCCGCTGCGCTTCAAGGTCACCTCGCCTTCGGTGCGGGCAACCACTTGTGCCTCGGCGCCCACCTCGCACGTCTCGAGCTCCGCGTCGCGCTCGA
>VAWU01000017.1:25962-36290 GCA_005888325.1 Actinomycetota bacterium | reverse complement strand
GTTCCAGTTCAAGGCCAACGACGGTCAGCTCGACTCGATCGCCGCGGCGACGGTGTCGGTCTCGGTCGGCCAGTCGAACCGCGCTCCTGTGGCCGGCAACGACTCGGCTTCGACCCAACCGGCCACGCCGGTCACGGTGAGCGTGCTCGCCAACGACAGCGACCCCGACAACGACCCGCTCACGGTCACCGGCGCGTCGAGCCCGGCCCACGGAACCGCCGCGGTGAACGCCAACAACACCGTCACCTACACCCCGACCTCGGGCTACTCGGGGCCCGACTCGTTCAACTACACGATCAGCGACGGCAGGGGCGGGACCGCGTCGGCCACGGTGACGATCGCGGTGGACAACCCGCCCGTGGCGACCTCGCAGTCGGTGTCGGTCAACGAAGGGGCCACCAGCACCGTGACCCTCACCGGCTCCGATCCCGACAGCGACCCGCTGCGCTTCAAGGTCACCTCGCTGCCCGCCAGCGGCAAGCTCTACGACGGCACGGGCACCGGTGGCCACGTCATCGCCGCGAGCGAGCTGCCCTACGCGCTGACGGGCGCGGGCAACACCACCACGTATCAGCCCAACGCCGGCTACTCCGGGCCCGACGCGTTCCAGTTCAAGGCCAACGACGGCCAGATCGACTCCACCGCCGCGGCGACGGTGTCGATCAGCGTCAACCACGTGAACCATCCCCCCGTGGCCAACAACGACTCGGCCTCCACCCAACCGGGCACGCCGCTCACGGTGAACGTGCTGGCCAACGACAGCGACCCCGACAACGACGCGCTGACGGTGACCGGCACGTCCACGCCCGCCCATGGCACCACGGTCGTGAACGCCCACAACACCGTCACCTACACCCCGGACGGGGGCTACTCGGGGCCCGACTCGTTCACGTACGACGTGAGTGACGGCAACGGTGGGACCGCGTCGGCCACGGTGTCGATCACGGTGAGCTCGGCGAGCACGAATCTGATCGGAAACGCGGGCTTCGAGGTCGACACGTCCGGCTGGGAGGCCGGCAACTCGTTCAACACGCTGAGCCGAGTCGCGGGCGGGCACTCCGGGAGTTGGGCTGCGCAGCTCGCGAACACGTCGGCCGGTAGCAACTGCACGCTCGACGACAAGCCGAGCTGGGTGGGCACCACTCAGGCCGGTGCCTACACGGCGACCATCTGGGTGCGCTCCGACACACCCGGGCTCACGTTCAAGCTGCGCGTTCGCGAGTACAAGAGCGGGGTGCAACAGGGCTCGCTTTCGACGTCGGTGACGCTGACGTCGTCCTGGCAACCGGTCACCGTCGTCTACACCCCGGTGGCACCGGGGTCGTCGAACCTGGACTTCCAGGCGTACACCGTCAGCTCGCCCGTCGGCGTTTGCTTCCAGGCCGACGACGCATCCATCACCCACTGAGCCACGGTCGCGGTGCGGGACCGCGAGGGGTCAGTCGTGCCGGCCGGGAAGGACGTCCTGCTCGGACTTGTGCCAGACGGGATGGTCGCCGGCCGTCTCGACGTAGAAGCCGTAGTCGAAGACGAGGGTGCCGCCGTAGGTGGACCCCAGCGCCACGAGGGCCGCGACGACCACGGAGATCACGACGATCCCCACCGGCGTCGAGGTCCGGGTGTGGATGACGGCCAGCGCGGTGACGGTGAGCATGATCCACGCGTGCGTGTTGATCGTGCGTCGGGCCTGGGTGCCCGGCTCCGACGACCTCCACCAGTCCCAGAAGCCGGTCAGGGCCGCCAGCACGGACACCACGACACCCCCGACGAACGCGAACGTGCCCGCGTGCCAGAGCTCGCGGGCCCAGTCATGGCTGTCACCGCCGACGGCAGAGATGACATCGAAGCCGGCGGCCAGGAGGTACGCGCCGACAGGTATGTCGGTGAGCGGCGGGTGCAGCGGTTTGCCCGCCCAACCCCGTAGGCCCTTGAACGTCCGCCCCCGAAAGGTGATCGCGGGCCGTACCGAGAATCTCCTCATCCCGACTCCTTCCTCGTCCTCACGTTCCTCACGACCTTCATTAGCTCACCACCCTCGTCAATGCTCGAGGACCACGGGCCGACCGGCGGCAGTCTGCAGGACCGCGGCGATCGTGGACCAGCCCGGCCGCGCCGCCGCCGCGGCCGGGGACAGACCGGGCGCGCCGCGTGGGATGCGCACTCGAAGCGCTCGAGCGTGAACGCTTCCCCGTCGAGCCCGATCTCGATCGGCGCTGCCGATCTCACGTCGAACCGGGTGTCGGTCCAGTTGATCCAACCTCGGAAGCGTCCCGCCTGACCCACAGCCTGCAACTGGATGAACCGGGCGAGATCGGCGGAAGAGCTGAACTCCGCCGTCACGATCCCCAACGTCCCTCCGTCCAACCGACGTCTGGAGCCGAAGGCCTGCGGGCCGGTCAGCTCATAGCGACCGTTGGACACCAGGATGACGTGGGCAGACAGATGCTCGTTCCCGTCGGGCCCCGTGAAACGCAGGTCGAACGGCGCGGCACCGGGTCCGAGCATCGCCGGCAGCAGCTCGAGCACGGTTTCGACCTTGTGATCGCGATATTCGGGCGTCTGCACGATCTTCGCGTAGAGACCCATCGTCACGTTGTTCACGAACACCCGGTCCCCCACACGAGCCAGATCGATGCGACGCTCCACCGCCTCGGCAAACGCGTCGAGCGCACCGACGACGTCGTCCCGGTCGAGGCCGAGGTCCCTCGCCAGATGGTTCCGCGTGCCGGCCGGGACACACACGAAGGCGACGCCGTGCTGCTGGGCCACACCGGCCACGAGCGCCTGCGATCCGTCTCCGCCGGCCATGCCGATGGCGTCCGCGCCATGCGCCACCGCATCCACGGCCAGCCGGACGAGATCGTCGCCCGGCTCGAGCACGACCGACTCGATGCCCCGGCGGCGCGCCTCCTCCGCCAGGGCGTGGCGCTCGACCTTCCCGTTGCCCGAGCGCGGGTTGAGGATGAGGACCGGGTGCGCGGCGGCGGCGACCGCCATGCCCGGGGTGGGGCTCGCCTTCAGCGCCGCCATGTCGCGTCCCAGCGCGTATCGGGTGGACGCCCCGACGATGGCGAGGAGCGCGAGCACGAGCAGCACCGTCAGTAGGCTGTCGTTGACCACCACGAGCAGGACGAGCGCGACGACGGCTACGAACGCGGCGGTGGCCCCGACGATCCTCCGTGCTCCTGCTCGCGTGAGCGCGTACGAAGCCGCGGCGATACCCACCGCGAGACATGCGGCCGCCGCGAAGGGAAGTATCAGTCGCTCGGTCAGCGTCGCCACCGTGGCGACCAGCAGCGCCACCGCGGCGACGCATGCTACGACCGCGCTGGCCCTACGCAACGGACGCGCCTAACCCGGGCAAGCCTCGTCGCGGCCGCAGAAGACGAGGCCCGTGTCCCGGTGCACATGCCGCACGATCCTCGTCCGCGCCGTGTAGGCAATCGCGCGCTCGACGTCGGAGAGCAATTCAGGAGGAGCCCCGTCGGAGAACTTGATGTCGTACGTCGCGCACCCGCCAGGGAACCGGTCGAAGCGGAGGAGCGAGATCCCGGAGCCGTGGTTCCTCGACTCCTCGAAGCGGATCGTGCTGGGTCCTCTGCGGCCGACCGCGCGTGCGTGCGTCACGTCGCAGGCGTGCGAGAGGGTGACGACCACGGCGTGATGCCCCGCCTGGTCCGAGTTCAGCGAGAACCGTCCACGGCCGTTGTGCACCACCGCATGACCGAACGTCCAGCCCGCCGGGAGTGCGTCGATGCAGGGGATGGCGCCGGCGGACGGCACCGCCTGCGCCATCAGGATGACCGTGCTGCTCGTGCCGCACTCGGGGGATCTGGCGATCGGCAGGTCCTGCACCGGCGACAGAAGATTCGTGGCCTGGACGACGATGAAGAGCGACGCCGCCAGCACCGCGAGCGCGAGCGCGACGCGCCGCACGCTCCACCGCTGGATGGCGACGGGCCGTCGCTCCGGCGCCAGGGCGCGAAAGCTCGCGAGGAGGTCGCGCCCGTCCTGCTTCATGGCGGCCCGGAGCTGGGTGGGGCTCGCCACGCCCCGCGTAGCGGCGAACGCCTCCGCGATCTCGTCCGGCGTGAAGAACTTCACCGCGTGCTCGTACACCCGGTCCGGATCGGAGCGCACCGCGAGGACCAGCATCATGTTCGCCAGGTCGACGGCTTGGCGCCAGGGAGACGGGCGCACCTGCACGAAGAACGGGTCGATCAGGTACACCCGACTGTCACGGACCAACAGGTTCGCGGGCTTGATGTCACGGTGAGCGAGGCCGGCATCCCAGAGCTTGCGGATCACGCCGAGGCCTTCGTCGATCACGCGGTCGTCGACGATCACGTCGGCCTCGCCGATCTCGGCGGCCCCATCGACGAACTCGGTGATCAGCATGTACTCGCGCTCGGGGGTGATCTCGACGATGCCGTACGCCGCCGCCGTCGGGATGTCGGCGTCGCGCAGCACACGCAGGGCGTAGTCCTCGTACTCGACCAGGCGACGAACGGTGTGGAACGGCGCCTCGTCCTCCAGCGCGCCATAGAGGATCGTCCGGCCGAGCTTGTACCAGCGGTCGGCCGTCACGTGGCTCTTGGCGTACAGCTTGGCGAAGAGGTAGGGGGCGGTGCCGCCCTCCACCTGCAGGCGCAACGGCGTCGATCCCCCCGAGCCCGCCAGCCCGACGGGCTTCACCTCGAGGATGGTCAGGCCCAACTGTTCCTCGATCGCGCGTTGAATGGCGACACCTCGCTCGCCGGTGACGTCGAGGTGCGCCTTCTTCGCTCGCCGGTAGCTCACGGGGAACGCTTCGTTCGGCGTGAACCAGCGGAACGCGATGAGGGGGATGGCGACACCGAGGACGACGCCGTAGACGATGTCGGACGGGTGGTCGACGGCCAGGTACAGCCGGGCGAACGCGAACAGGAGGATGACTCCCCCGACGCCCCCCTTCGCCAATTGGCGCGGGCGCCCGGGCACCACCAGCCCGTACGCGATGGCCATGAGGATCAGGGAGAAGACGGCGACCGGAGGCGAGGGCATCGAGAACCCGCCCCAACGCCCGATGATCTCGACGCCGTAGGGACGAGGCCTCGCCACGCGGTCGATGAGGGTGGTGCCGACCATGGCGAGGACCGCGAAGCTCCCGAGGAAGGTGAAGAGGTGGCGCCAGCGCCGGAAGGCGACGAGCGCGACGACGACGGCCCAGGCGACGGAGGTCGTCCCCCAGCGCGAGCCGACGGTGTTGATCCCCCGCATCACGTTGGTCAGCCACCCCGTGCGGAGGTGCGCGAACTGTCGGAGCACCGAGGTCTCGAAACGGGCGGCCGGCGCAGGTTGCCCGACGGTCGGGAGCAGGATGAGCGCGACGGCGGCCACGGCCGCCAACACGAGCCACAGCTTGCCGGTCGCCCCGATCTTGCGGGGCAGCGGCGGCGGCGCGCCCGACGGACGCCGCTGCCGCACGCCCCGACGGGGGATGGGGGGCGGGGCGTGGGGCGGGGTCGGGGCCACCTCTCGGGTCACCATCGGCTCACACGTACTCCCGCCGCTGCAGGACGTGCCACGCCAGCCATCCCGGTAGCACGGGCAACCAGTACGTCACGAGCCGGTAGGTGAGCACCGCGGTCACCGCGGGCCCCGACGCCATTCCGACGCCGGTCAGACCCGCGACCAACGCGGCCTCGAGCGCGCCCAGGCCCCCAGGGGTGGGTGCCGCGGCCGCGACGGCCGACGCCCCCAGGAACACCGCGCCGATCTTGGGCACGCTCAGGTGCCCGCTGACCGCCATCACCGCGCCCGCGAACGCGCAGACGTAGGCGAGCGTCGTCATCAGCGAGCCGCCCAGCAGCAACGTCAGCTTGGCCGGGCTCTTGGCCACCCCTCGCAGGTTGACGGCCGAGGAACGGACGGCCCCGACAACCGGGGCCAGCACCTTGCGCCGTCCCCAGCGGGTCAACAGCATCGCCCCTGCCAGCGCGAGCACGAGCGCGACGACACCGAGCACCTTGCTCCCGGAGGGCACCTTGAACGCGCGCCCCAACGCACTCCCGGACCAGACGAAGAAGACGATGAGGAGCAGCGCGTGCACGATGCCGCCCGCAACGCTGTTGAGGCCGACGCCGGCCACCGCGGTCGCCGGGTCCACCCCCGACTTCGCGAGGAAGCGCGTGTTGAGCACCATGCCCCCGATGCTCGCCGGGGTAACGCGGTTGACGAACGAGGACGCGGTCTGTGCGAGCACAGCCGGCACAAGCGCCACGCGTTGGGGAACCGAGCCGATGATCCCGAGCGCGGCACCGAGGTAGGTCAGCGCCGACATCACGATCATGAACGGCACCCACGCGAAGTTCGCCGACTTGAAGGCTTTCCACGCGCCGCTCACCTGAGCAACCTGCGGCAACAGGAAGTAGAAGGCGCCGGTGAGGACGGCGATCATCAACAAGGTGCGCGGCCGGACCCGTTGCACGCGGGCCAGGTCGTCGAGTGGCTGACCGCTCGACGCCGCCGCCACTGCACGCGTCCGACCGAGGAGGTCTTCGTGACCCTTGACGGCTCGGCGCGTCGCGACGGACAGGGCGAGGGGTTGTAGGAGCGGCACCGCCGGGGCGACGCTCTCCGGCCCGATCACCGCACTGGCACGCTCGACCGCCCGCTCCGGCCCGACCAACGCCGCAAGCGACGCCAACAGCTCGGCCACGTCGACCGCAACCTGCCGGTCGGTCGCGGCCAGCTCCGAGAAGCTGAAGTCCACGATCCACGGGACACCGTTGTCGCCCAACACCACGTTGGCGGTCCGCAGTGAGCGGTGAGCGATCCCGGCCCGATGCAGACGTTCGACATCGGTCCACAAGCGGTCGAGCACGTCGTCGGTGACCTCGTCGCCCGGGACCTGCTCGAGCGAGCGGCCGTCGACCTGGCTCATGGCGAGCAACGCGGAGCCATCGGCCGCCTCCGCGACCCGGTCGACATGAGGCGCGTGCGCGCCGGCCTGCTCGGCCATGAGGCCCACGAGCGCCTGGTGCTCGACCGCCTGTCTGAGCGATGCGGCCGGCCGGGCATCACCCAGCCGTCGCAGCCGAACGAACCGGTAGGCCCGGTAGAGAAGGTCCGCGTCGCGCTCGTCCTGGCCCAGCACCTTCACGAACAGCCGGTGGCCGTCGGCGGTCGAAGCCAGGAACGGCCGCGCCCCTCTCCCGACGACGATCGCGGGGACGACGGAGGTGACCGGCATGCCGCTGGCCGCCAGCGCGCTCGCGACCTCCGCGGGCCCGATTCGGCGATCGGGGGCGCCGAACGCGACCAGCAGGACGCCGGCGACGACGGCGCCGATGGCGAAGGCCAGCACCAGCTCCATCGGCAGGATGGTCCCGGTGATCACGCGCACCAGCGCCGCGGAGCCGAGCACGATCCACGCCGCTCGTCGCCAGGAGCGCGCCAGCCAGGGCGCGACCGTGACCGTGACCGCGACCGCGCCCGCAAGAACGAGAGGGTTGGGAAACCCGGCGTTCGTAACCAACGCGTCGCGCGCGAGGTTGGTCGCGAGGTCGGGTGGCACTGAGTACCCGAGAAGACGCTCGAGCGCCGCCAACACCACACCGGCGAAGACGGCGCCGCCCACCAGCGTCGTGAGGAGACGGAAGCGTCGACGCCGCAACAGCACGGCGACGACCGCGGCGATCGCGGCGACGGCGACGACCTGGAGCAGGCCGGTCAGGAGCTCGCCGGGCACGGTGTCGGGCTCCAGCCCCGACACCGTGGCGGCGCGAGAGCGGAGCAGGCGCTCGGGGATCACCGCGCTGACCACCAGTGCCGCCACCAGGATCACGCCGCTCATGATCAGGCGGATCACGTCGCCGGGATGGCGGTAGCGCGGTGGATGGAGGGGCCCGCTCACGCCCTGCGCGCCACGCTCCGTCGACGGGCGCGGGGGCGGGTCGGCGACGAGCTGGGCATGCACGTCGCCCGTGGAGGGCCGACCCTCCACGTCAGTCAGAGCGCTCACCCACGTCGGCACCCTACCCTCGCGGGCTCGCGCCACCCCGGGAGCTAACCCACCGCGACTCGCAGCTCCTTCAGGCCGCGCAAGATGAAGTGGTCGCGATGCTGCGGATGTCGGGTCACCAGCTCGAGCCCCGGGAAGCGCCCGACCAACGAGCCGACGACCACCTGGCCCTCGAGGCGGGCGAGCGCGGCACCGAGGCAGTAGTGGATCCCGCCCGAGAACGTCAGGTGGTGCAGGTCGTCGCGGGCGACGTCGAAACGGGCAGGTTCGGGAAAGCGATCCGGATCGCGGTTAGCTGCGGCGAGCAGGGTGGACACCTGCCCGCCACGGGGAACACGCAGCCCTCCCACGTCGAGGTCCTCTCGCGCGATGCGCCCCGTGAGATGAACGGGCCCGTCGTACCGCAGCATCTCCTCGACGGCGTTGGGAACGAGCGAAGGGTCAGCCTCGAGTCGCCGCTGTTGGTCGGGGTGCGCGAGCAGCGCCCACATGCCGTTGCCGATGAGGTTCATCGTGGTCTCGTGACCGGCTACGAACAGCAGGAGCACGATGCTGCGCAGCTCGGCCTCGCTCAGGCGGTCGCCCTCGTCTTCCGCGGCGAGCAACGCGCTCACGAGGTCGTCGCGCGGCGCCTTGCGCCGCTCCTCGAACAGGCCATCGAAGTAGCTGATGAAGTTCATGGCGGCGACGATGCCCCGCTCGAGCACATCGCCCTCGATCTCGCCATCGAGCAGACGTGAGGCATCACTCGACCAGGCCGCGAAGCGATGACGGTCGTCGAGCGGCACACCCAGCAGCTCACAGATGACCGTGACCGGCAAGGGATAGGCGATGCTCGCCATGAGGTCGACCTCGCCCGCGTCGCGGAGCTCGTCGAGCACGGTGCCGACGAGGATGGAGTCGACGAGATCCTGCACGTGGGGACGGAGCCGTTCGATGCTGCGAGGGGTGAACGCCTTGCTCACGAGGCGGCGCAGACGCGTGTGGTCCGGTGGGTCGAGGAAGAGCAGGACCCCGGCCTTGAGGTCGCCCATCGCGAGCCTCACGTCGTCCGCGTCGCGGCGGCTCGGATCGAGGTTCTCGGCGTCGGTGCTCCAGCGCGGGTCGCGCAGCACCGACTCGCAGTCTGCGTGGCGCGTGAGGACGAACTCGTCGAAGCGCGGGTGGTACCAGATCGGTGCCTCGGCGCGCAGGCGCTCGTACAACGGGTAGGGATCCGCGCGGTGCTCGGGCGCGAACGGATCGACGTCGCGCAACTCGAGGACCTGCGGCTCGGTCGTCATCGTGACCCCTTCCACATGCATCACACCACACGAGCGCGGACGGGGCCATGTGACGTCGACCACAGCCTCGTCGTGTGAGCATCCGCCCCGCGCGTTGCGACTGATGCGGCGAGACTGGGGTGGTGCTCACCAGCGAATCCAGGATCCTGACGACCCACGCCGGGAGCCTGCCCCGTCCGCGCGCGCTGGCCGAGCTGCACGGCCGGCGCAGCCGGGGTGAGGCGGTCGACCCCGAAGCCCTGCGGCTCGCGGTCGAGGAGGCGACCGCGGCGAGCATCGCCGCCCAGCTCGAGGCGGGTATCGACGTCGGCAACGACGGCGAGCAGGCTCGCGAGAGCTTCTTCACCTACGTCCAACACCGGATGACGGGGTTCGGCGACACCAGCCAGCGCCCCTTCATGCGGGACCTGCTCGATCATCCCGACTTCATCGAGCTCTCCCTTCCGCGGTTCAATCGCATCAAGGTCAACTTGATGGCGGCTCCCGCCGCGATCTCCGACGTCGCATACCGCGACACGACGGAGTTGACAGCGGAGTGCGATCTCGTCGCCGGCGCGCCGTTCGGCCAGACGTTCATGACCGCGGCATCGCCGGGCATCGTCGCGTCCGCCATGGACAACCGGCACTACGCCACACGCGAGGAGTACGTGCGAGCCGTCGCAACCGCGCTCGGCACTGAATACCGCTTCATCGCCGAGCGGGAACTGCTGCTGCAGATCGACGCGCCCGACCTCGCCATGGAGCGCCACACCCTCTTTGCCGATCGTCCGCTCCCCGAGTTCCTCGCCTGGGTGGAGCTCGTGATCGACGCGATCAACGGTGCCCTCGCAGGTATCGACCCGGCTGATGTGCGACTACACGTCTGCTGGGGCAACTACGAAGGGCCACACACGCTCGACGTGCCGTTGGACGAGATCCTGCCGCTCCTCTACCAGGCCCATGTCGGCGCGCTCGTGGTGTCGATGGCCAACGCCCGCCATGCGCACGAGCACGCGTGCTTCGAACGACGTCCGCTGCCCGAGCCGATGGTCCTCGTCGCA